>JAGOCN010000078.1 GCA_017998735.1 Giesbergeria sp. | reverse complement strand
GGCAAGGACACCACCTGCGGCAACTGGACCAAGAGCGACGGCGGCTCCGCCATGGTGGGCCACCACGATCAAAAGGGCATGAACCCCGACCCGGTGGCCAACGCTTCGTGGAACGCCTCGCACGGCACGCGCGGCTGCAGCATCGACCAGCTCAAGATGAGCGGCAGCGCGGGGCTCATGTACTGCTTCGCGGCAAACTGACCTGCCTGCAAGAGAGCAGGCCAGCGAAGGTGTTTTTCAAGCGTCCTTGGGAACCTGCGCCAAGGCTCCAGGCCCCCGGCTTCCAAGCCTTGGCTACACACACTTTCGCTATCTTTTCAATAGCTGCCAGCGCATGCCGAACCTGCGCTGGAGGCCTATTTGACCCCTGTTCTGGCTTTTCCTTCCTTGAAGGTTGCAAAGGTTGCAAAGGTGTTGAAACCCTTGCCAACCTTTGGCGCGCAGACACCTGAACCTTTTTATTGAAATTGCGTTCAACGTCCGGCCGTTGATCGCACTGATTCCCCACGCGTTTGAATCCCTCGAAAGCAGAACGTAAAAAACCGCTGCCGGCAAAAAGAGCCGGCAGCGGTAGCCAAGGGTTCAGCGGTGCACTGTTTGAGCAACACACTGGCACCCGTTGGCAGGTGCCAGCCGCGCTTTCAGTGCAGCCAGCCCAATTCGATCAGCGTGGCAACAGCGGGTCGTTGTCGGGGTTGGGGTTGCGCGCCAGTGGCACACCGTCCACGCCCATTTGCGGGTTGTTGAGCTGCTCCACTTCCACACGCGTTTCACGGACCGTGTCGCGCACGGTTTCGTCGCGCTGGGTGACGGTCTTGCCGATGTCCACTTCGCCGACCACACGCGCTTCCTTGCTGACCACGGCTTCTTCGGACATTTCGCGCACTTCCACGCTGCCTTCCTTGAAGGCGGCAAAGTCGGCGTCGGTTGCAGGGCGGTCCACCGCACGGCGCTGGACGTCCACATGCTCTTCGCGCAGGCTCACGGTTTCTTCCACGGGCCTTTCAATCATCTGGCTGAACACCCGCACTCCGCCGCGTGCCACCGAGCGCTTGCCCACTTTGAGCTCTTCCGAAATTTCCTTCAGCGTGCCGGCCACTTCGCCCGCCATGCCGGTGCCGATTGCAGCGGTGGTAGCTGCCATGCCCGAGACAGGGCGGATGTTGCCGGTGTCTGCCATGGCGCCCTCGGCCACCCAGCCTTCACCGCGCCACTGCTCGGAGCGCTCGTCGATGTCAAAGGCGCCGCAGTCGGTCAGGATTTTTTCGGCCCGGGCAATCTCTGTGTCGCTGTGCGCGCTGACGCTGACGCCATAGTGGCCGCGGCGGATGGCTTCACGGTAGGTGTTGCCGTACTGGTCGGTGCGGTCATCGTCGTCGCCAAAAATCGAGCTGAAAAAGCGCGAGATGGCACCTTCGTGCTCCGGGTGCACGGCAGTGGAGCCCACCACCGAATCGGTGCGCAGGGTGGCCATGTCTTCGTCGCTCACCACCACGGTCTCGTTGGCAAAACCGGCCACCAGAAGCTGGTTCTTGGCATCGTTGGCGGCTGCCTGGGTGTCAAAAATTCCCACAATCACTGAACTCATTTTCGTACTCCTTGGTGCCCGTTGCCGGGCGGTTGGTCTGCCCGTTTCGGCCTTTCGGCCAGTGCGGGCGGTTGCAGATTCAATTCAATTCAATTCGCTTCAATTCACTTCGGTTTTTCACTGGTCTGTGCGCTTGCCGGCTGGCCAGGCGCGGGGGCTTCTGCAGCCTCTGGCGCCAGGCGCTCGACCGACACGGTTTCCTTGCGCAGGCTGACCTGCTGCGGCGCGCGGTGCGTGCCATGCGTTCCCGTGATGCGCACCTCTTCCACCAGCACCAGGCGCTTTTCCGTCACCAGCACCTCTTCCACGACTGAGATCACCAGCGTGTTGCCTTCGTAGCGCGCTTCTGGCACTTCGTTGCCTTCCAGCCGGATGCCCATGGGTCGGCGCTCGATCTGGACGCTGAAGTCCTTCAGTTCTTCGTCCACCTGCTGCTCGGTGACCGACACCTTCTTGGAAATGCGCCAGCCGCCCTGGTCCACTTCCACCACCTGCACCCTGGCCATCTCTTCAATGACCGGCAAAGTGCCTTCTGAACGCTGGTCGGCAGGGTGCGCAGCCATATCGCCTGCTGCCTCGAAAGGCCAGCGCTCTGCCTGCATTTCTGCTGCAGCAGGAAGGCTTTGCGGCCCGCCCTGAACAGCGTGGGATGCGGGGGTGTCAATGTCTGAAGGCGTCATGCTTTTCATGGTAGGCAGCTGTTTTTGCTGCCTGCGTAGGACGTTGGCCCCTGAGCTTGCGGCTGCAATGCGCCCCCTGTGTAGGCCTGGGGAGCAGCTGCTGTCCAGGTAAGCGGGCAGTGGAAGGTGCTTGCGCGCAGCGGTACGGCTGGCTTGCAAGCCTGCAAAATTTGCCCTGCCGGCGTGGGCAAAGTGCAGGGTGCCAACGGCCCGGGCCACGCCTTCGTTACAGTAGCCAGCCATGCGCTGCGCCGGCCAATGCCGGCAGTGCCATTCCTCCTTTTGCACTACACCTTTCCATGACCAAAGACCGCGCCCGCCAACAAGAACTCAAGAAGATGGAGCTGTGCGAAGCCTGTGCCGGCATCCAGCGCAACTGGCGCCGCGCGCCGGGGCACCCCGAACTGGTGCAGCGCGGCAACCGCAAGGAAATGCGCGGCGGCACCGAGGTGACGGTGACGCGCTACCAGTGCGACCGCTGCAGCACCGCCTGGGAATACGAAAATGACAAAAAGAACCTGCATGCAGGCTGGTCGGTGGTGGGCCGCTGACCTGGCCCGCCTGACCGGCGGGCCGCGCCGGGCGCGCAGCCTGCCTTTTGCGCACTGCCGGGCAAGTGCAGACACGCGCCAGGCCGGCGCGGCGGGCGCCAGACTGCGCTTGCCACAGTGTCCGGGCATGTGCCTTGCTGGCCTTGCTGCTTTTGCCCATCCCGTGTTTCAGCGCGCCGCCTGCCGTGCGCACCCACCCCGTCCCGTTTTGTAATCCACGCACAGGCGTCGCATGCACCCACCTTCACTGCCCGCTGCCCACCCACCGGGTGCTGCCATCCCGGGTCCGCACCTCTTTCTGCAGGCGCCTGGTGCCATGGGCGCACTGATTGCCGCCTTTGACTGGGGCCGCACCCCGCTGGGGCCGCTGGCCAGCTGGCCCGAAAGCATGACCGCGCCCCTGGCACTGATGCTGCGTTCGCAGGTGCCGATGGTGATGCTCTGGGGGTACGAGGGCGTGATGCTCTACAACGACAGCTATGCGGTGTTTGCCGGCAAGCGCCACCCCGGCAGCCTGGGCAAGCCGGTGCGCGAGACCTGGCCCGAGGTCACGGACTTCAACGACCATGTACTGGCGAAGTGCCTGGCCGGCCAGACACTGTCGTACAAGGACCAGGAATTCATGCTGTACCGCAGCGGCGAGCCGGAGCAGGTGTGGATCGACCTGGACTATTCGCCGGTGCTGGACGCTGCCGGCACGCCGGTGGCGGTGGTGGCCATCGTGGCCGAAACCAGCGCCAGGGTGCTTGCCCAGCGGAGTGTTGGCAGCGAGCGCGAGCGCCTGCACCGCATGTTTGCCCAGACGCCCAGCTTCATGGCCCTGCTGCGCGGGCCAGACCATGTGTTCGATCTCACCAACCCGGCCTACATGCAGCTGATTGGCCACCGCGATGTGCTGGGCAAACCGGTGCGAGATGCCATTCCGGACATTGAAGGCCAGGGATTTTTCGAGCAGCTGGACAAGGCCTACCACACGGGCGAGGCGTTTTATGGCCATTCGCTGCCGGCATTGCTGCAGCGCACGCCGGGCGCCGCGCCCGAGCAGCGCTATGTGGACCTGGTGTTCCAGCCGCTGCGCGACAGCGCCGACCAGGTGATTGGCATCTTTGTCGAAGGCTCGGACGTCACGGCGCGCGTTGAGGCCGAGGCGGCGGTGCGGGCCAGCGAGCACCAGATGCTTGAATTTGCCCAGGCCATGCCCAACCACGTCTGGGCAGCGCGGCCCGACGGACACCTGGACTGGTTCAACGACCGGCTGCTCAGCTACAGCGGCCAGAGCCTGCAGGAAATGCAAAGCCGCAGCTGGGACGACATGGTGCACCCCGACGACGTGCCGCAGGCGCACCGCCAGTGGGCGCGGGCACTGATCAGCGGCCAGCCCTACGAGGTCGAGTTCCGGCTGCGGCGCGCCGATGGTGGGTATTTCTGGCATTTGTCGCGCGCCCAGCCGATCCGCGATGCCCAGGGCCGCATCACGCGCTGGGTCGGCACCAACACCGACATCGACGAGCAAAAGCACACCGCGCGCGCGCTGGCGCACCTGAACGACCACCTGGAGCAGCAGGTGGCGGCGCGCACCACCGAGCGCGACCGCATGTGGCGCCTGTCCACCGACCTGATGCTGGTGTGCGACCTGGAGGGCACGCTGGTGTCCATCAACCCCGCCTGGAACGCCCTGCTGGGATGGGAGCCGAACGAGCTGGTGGGACGCAATTTCTTTGAATTTCTGCACCCGGAAGACCAGGCCTCCACCCGCGCAGAAATGGGACGGCTTGGACAGGGCCTGTCCACCTTCCGGTTTGAAAACCGCTACCGGCGCCGCAATGGCAGCTATTGCCTGCTGATGTGGACGGCAGTGCCCGAGGGCGGTCTGGTGCATGCCGTGGGGCGCGACATCACGGCCGACCGCGAGGCTGCGCTGTCGCACCGGCGCACCGAGGCGGCGCTGCACCAAGCGCAGAAGATGGAAAGCATCGGCCAGCTGACCGGCGGCGTGGCGCACGATTTCAACAACCTGCTGCAGGTCATCTCGGGCAACCTGCAGTTGCTCGGGCGCAGCGTGGCGGGGCAGGAGCGCGCCCAGGGCTATGTGAAAAACGCGCTGGACGGCGTGCGCCGCGCTGCCAAGCTGGCCAGCCAGCTGCTGGCGTTCTCGCGCCGCCAGCCGCTCGAACCCAAAACCGTGAACCTGGGGCGCTTTGTGACCGGGCTGGAAGAGCTGCTGCGCCGCACGCTGGGCGAGGGCATTGCGGTGGAAACCGTGGTCGCCGACGGTCTGTGGAATTCGCTGGTGGACCCGACGCAGGTGGAAAACGCGCTGCTCAACCTGGCCATCAACGCCCGCGACGCCATGGAGGGCAGCGGCCGCCTGACCATCGAGGCGCGCAACGCCCTGCTGGACGAGGCCTATGCGCGCCAGCAGACCGATCTGGTGGCGGGGCAGTATGTGCTGCTGGTGGTGACCGACACCGGCAGCGGCATGTCGCCCGAGGTGCTGCTGCGGGCGTTCGAGCCGTTTTACTCGACCAAGCCCGAGGGCAAGGGCACGGGCCTGGGGCTGTCAATGGTCTATGGCTTCATCAAGCAGTCGGGCGGGCATGTGAAGGTGTTCAGCGAACCGGGCCACGGCACCACCGTCAAGCTGTACCTGCCGCGCAGCCTGGACGACGAGGCGCCGGCCCTGTCCGCACCGCAGCAGGACGGCCCCGGCGGCAGCGAAACCATTCTGGTGGCCGAAGACGACGATGGCGTGCGCGCCACCGTGGTCGAGCTGCTGCAGCAACTGGGTTACACCGTGCTGCAGGCACGCGACGCCGCCAGCGCGCTGGCCATCGTGGACACCGGCGTGCACATCGACCTGCTGTTCACCGATGTGGTGATGCCCGGCAGCCTGCGCAGCCCTGAGATGGCGCGGCTGGCACGCGAGCGCCGGCCGCACATGGCGGTGCTGTTCACCTCGGGCTATGCGCAGGATGCCATCGTGCATGGCGGCCGGCTGGACCCGGGCCTCGATCTGCTCGGCAAGCCCTACACACAGGACGCGCTGGCCAGCAAGATTCGCCATGTGCTGGCCTACCAGAGCCGTGCGCCGCTGCCGACCCTGGCAGCGCCAAACCCTTCCCCACCGCACTGAAAAGAACGATTGCCATGACTGCACCCGCACCCGCACCCGCACCCTCCACGCCCGACCTGTCCGCCTTTGCCATCACGCAAAAATGGCCCGCCCGCCACCCCGAGCGCCTGCAGCTGTATTCGCTGCCCACGCCAAACGGCGTGAAGGTGTCGGTGATGCTGGAAGAAACCGGCCTGCTGTACGAGCCGCACACGGTGAATTTTGAAACCGACGACCAGAATTCGCCCGAATTCCTGTCGCTGAACCCGAACAACAAGATTCCCGCCATCCTCGACCCTGATGGGCCGGGCGGTGCGCCGCTGGCGCTGTTCGAGTCCGGCGCCATCCTGGTCTACCTGGCCGACAAGACCGGCCAGCTGCTGCCCGCCAGCGGCGCGGCGCGCTACGAAACATTGCAGTGGCTGATGTGGCAGATGGGGGGCCTCGGCCCGATGTTTGGCCAGCTGGGTTTCTTTCACAAGTTCGCCGGCAAGGACTTTGAGGACAAACGCCCGCGCGACCGCCTGGTGGCCGAGTGCCAGCGCCTGCTGGCGGTGCTGGACCAGCGCCTGGCCGGGCGCGACTGGGTGATGGGCAGCAGCTACTCGGTGGCCGACATCGCCATCCTGCCGTGGGTGCGCAACCTGGTGGGCTTCTACGACGCGGGTGGGCTGGTCGGCTTCGAGCGCTTCACCCAGGTGCGCCGCGTGCTGGACGCCTGGGCAGCGCGCCCGGCGGTGCAGCGCGGCGTGGAAATTCCGGCCCGGCCGGCTGCATAGCCTGGGCGGATGGCCCCGGACAGGCCTGCAGCGGTTGCGACAGGCGTGCAGATTTTGGCAAAAAGTGCCTCCAGCGCAGGCGCAGCCTGCGCCAGCAGCTCCTGTTTCGATAGCAAAACCCGGCGCTTGCTGCAGAAAGCGTTCAGACCGGCCTGCGGGTTTTCAGCGCGGCCAGTTGCCGGTCGTGCACCGGTGAGAGCAGCAGCAGCGACGCGCAGGCGCCAACCAGGGCAAAAAGCATGTCCGACTGCGTGTCCCAGGGGTCGCCCTGCGTGCCCAGAAATTCGTCTGCCCCTTGCCCCAGGGCCAGGGCCGCGCCCCATTCGATCAGCTCGTAGGTGGCGCTGATGGCCAGGGCAATGCACACCACCACAAACGCCAGCATCCTGCGCCCCGACACATGCCGGCCCCTCAGCAGGATTTCGCGAGCGGCCAGCGCCGGCACAAAGCCCTGCACAAAGTGGCCAATCTTGTCGTAGGGGTTTCTGTCCAGACCCCAGAACTGCTGGATCTCAAAGCCCAGTGGCACGCGGGCATAGGAATAGGCGCCGCCCAGCATCAGCACCGCTGCGTGCACAAAAATGCAGGCATACAGCACCGGGGTCAGCGGAAAACGCCGGTGTGTGAACCACAGCAGTGGCACGGCCAACACCACGGGCGCCACCTCCATGGCCCAGGTGGCACGGTCGTAGAGGTGCACGCCCGAGAGCACCAGCAGGGCCAGCAG
>JAGOCN010000077.1 GCA_017998735.1 Giesbergeria sp. | reverse complement strand
TTCTTGAGCTGCGCCACCACATCGGCCATGGTGTTCAGGGGCGAACTGGCGGGCAGCACAAACACGTTGTATTCGCTGGTCAGGCGGGCAATCGGGGTGACCTGCGACAGATCGACCGGCGGCTTGCCGGTGATGATGCCGCCCAGCATCACCGCGCCCATCACCAGCAGCGCGTCCGGGTCGCCCTTGCTGGCGTTGATGAACTGCGCCAGGCCGATGGCACCGGCCGCGCCGCCCTTGTTGTCGTAGGTGACGGAAGACGCAGCGCCGGAGTCGATCAGCGCCTTGCCCAGCGCCCGCCCGGTGGAGTCCCAGCCGCCGCCGGGGTTGGCGGGGATCATCATCTTGATGGCGCTGGCGCTCTGCGCGGCCACCGGCAGGGCGCCCACGGCCGCCAGGGCGGCCAGGGATTTGAGGAAGGTGTCACGGCGCATGGCGGGTCTCCGGTGGGGGTCAGGTGGACGAAGGGGTGAACGGGTGCAATACAAAGCAAGGACCGGGCGGCCCGGTGTCCGGGCAGACGCTCCCGATGATGGGCGCGCAGGCTGTCATTCGGCTGTCCGCAGACTCAGGGAAAACACCCGTTTTCCGCCCCTTTTTTGCGGTCTGGCCGCCAGCGCACACAACCGCCCCGAAATTGGCTAAGGTGCGCCACCTATGCAACTGCTGCTTGTTGAAGACGACCCCACCATGCAGGCCACGCTGCAGCGCGCGCTCAGCCGCCGGGGCATGGCCGTGACCGCCGTGGGCGACGGGCCTGCCGCCCTGGCGCGCTGGGCGGACCTGGCGCCCGACGCGGTGGTGCTGGACCTGACCCTGCCCGGCCTGGACGGCCTGCAGGTGCTGGCCCGGGCACGGGCGCGCGGCCTGCGCACGCCGGTGCTGATCCTGACCGCGCGCGGCACCGTGGGCGACCGCGTGCTGGGCCTGAACGCCGGCGCCGACGACTACCTGCCCAAGCCCTTCGACCTGGACGAACTGGAAGCGCGCCTGCGTGCGCTGCTGCGCCGCAGCCACGAGGCGGTCTGGGCCAAACCTGCTTCGAGCCCTTTGCAGCTGGGCGCCATCAGCTGTGACAAAGAGAGCGGCGCTTTGTACCTGAACGGCAGCGTGATGGAGCTGACGCCGCGCGAACTGGCATTGGTGCGCGCCCTGCTGGTGCAGCCCGGCCATGCGGTCACCAAGGAGCGGCTGTACGGGCTGGTGTTTCCGGGCCAGCTGGACGTGCAGTACGAGGCCATCGAGGTGGTGGCCTACCGGCTGCGCAAGAAGCTGGCCGGCACCGGCGTCACGCTGATGACGCTGCGCGGCCTGGGCTACCTGCTCAAGGCCGATGCAGCATGACTTCACCCGACGCTTTCGACGCTCCGGTCGCTTCAGGTGCTTCCGGCATGCCCGGCGCACCTGCCGGCCCGGTAGCAGCGCCGGCCCCTGCAGTCCCTGCAGCAAGCGCACCGCGCAGGCCCGGTCTGGACCGGTGGGCGCCCCGGTCGCTGCGCGGCCAGCTGCTGCTGGGCATTTTGCTGCCGGTGGTGCTGTTCATCGGCTTCAACACCTGGAGCCTGTACCGCCAGACGCTCGCTTCGCTGCACACCGCCTACGACCGCACGCTGCTGGCATCGGCCAAAAGCATTGGCGAGCAGCTCGATGTGCGCGGCCACGACGCGGACGCCACATTGCACGCCGCTGTGCCGTATTCGGCGCTGGAGGCGTTTGAGGCCGACAACCAGAGCCACATGGTTTACCGCGTCTCCACCCTGCAGGGCGCGCTGGTGTCGGGCTATGCCGATCTGCCGGTGTGGCGCGGGCGCATTCCCGAGCGGCCGCCGTATGCGGCGCTGGTGGATTTTTACTTTGACCGCTTCGAGGGCCGGCCGGTGCGCGTGGCAGTGCTGTTGCAGCCGGTGGCCAGCGCCCAGGGCCGCGCCATGGCGGTGGTGCAGGTGGCCGAAACGCTGGAGCTGCGCGAAGCGCTGGCCTGGCAGATTCTGTGGAACACGCTGCTGCGCCAGGCCGCGCTGGTGCTGGTGGTGGCGCTGACGGTGCTGCTGGTGGTGCAGCGCGCCACGCGCCCGGTGCGTGCGCTCAGCAGTGCGCTGCAGGCGCGGGTGGTGGGCGACCTGGGCCCGCTGCCGCAGGACTCGGCGCCGCGCGAACTGCAGCCGCTGGTGGACGCCACCAACCAGGTCATGCAGCGCCTGGCGCACCTGCTGCGCCACCAGAAGCGCTTTGTGCGCGACGCCGCGCACCAGCTGCGCACGCCGCTGGCAGTGCTCAAGACGCAGGTGCAGTCGGCACGGCGCGGCGACGTGCCGGCGCAGCAGGCACTGGCAGAAATCGAAAGCACCGTGGACCGCGCCACGCAGCTGGCCAACCAGATGCTGGCGCTGGCCAAGGTCGAGCAGCTGCGCCAGCAGGCACCGCCGCCCGTCACGCGCCTGGACACGGTGCTGCGCGAAGTGGCGCTGGAGCTGTCGCCCCTGGTGGCCCAGCGCGACCTCGATTTCGGCATTGCCACGCAGCCAGCGCCGGTGCGCGCACACGACTGGATGCTGCGCGAACTGGCGCGCAACCTGCTGCACAACGCGGTGTGCCATGCGCCGCCAGGCAGCGTGCTGGGCGTGGACTTGCGCATGGCACCGGCGGACACAGGCGGCACGGGCAGCACAGGCACAGGCACCAGCACAGGCATGGACGGCGGCGCAAGCGTGCAGCTGACCGTGTCCGACCAGGGGCCGGGCATTGACGCAGAACTGGCCACGCGCCTGTTCCTGCCGTTTTCTGCCGGCAATGTGCGCAGCGGCTCCGGGCTGGGGCTGGCGATCTGCCACGACATCGTGCAGGCGCTGGGCGGGCGCATTGCGCTGGTCAACCGGCACCAGGGCGGCCCAGGCAGCGCGGTGGCCGGGCTGGACGCCCGGGTGCAGCTGCCGCTGGCGCACCCGGCGGCCATGCAAACGCCGGGCGCCTGAGCCGCCGGGCGCCCTGTCAACTTTGCGGCCACGGCACTGCACGGCCACTGCAGGCGCGGCAAAATAAACGCCATGAACCATTTCCCAGAGACCATGCGCATCGACAAGTGGCTGTGGTGCGCGCGTTTTTTCAAGACCCGCAGCCTGGCGGCCGAAGACCTTGCCAAGGGCCGCGTGACCGTCAATGGCATCGTCGCCAAGGCGGCACGCGATGTGCACACCGGCGACACCGTGGTGCTGCGCCAGGGCCAGATGCCGCGCACCGTGGTGGTGCGCGGCCTGAGCCCGATGCGCGGCCCGGCGTCTGCGGCGCAGCTGCTGTACGAGGAAACCGCCGAGAGCCTGCGCGCCCGCGAACAGGCCACCGAGCAACGCCGCCTGGCGCCCGAACCGGCCGACACCCTGGCGCAAGGCCGCCCCACCAAACGCAACCGCCGCGACATCGAACGCGCCCGCGACTGGGGCACGCGCTGGAGCGCTTCCATCGACGACAAGGGCTGAAGCCAGGCCTTACATTTTGCTATTGAAACAGGAGCTGCTGGCGCAGGCTGCACATGCGCTGGAGGCACTTTTGACAGGAAAATCGGGAACTGAAAAAAGTGCGCTGCCGGTTCCCTGTGGGGCCAGTCAGACAACTGGCCGGGGATGGCTGTAAACAACCAGAGAAGCCCAAGCAGCTGGAGCGGTGAAGCAGTTGCGCAACCGCAGCATCCACCCCTCAGCGCAGCCCCAAAAGCAGCCATCCGCGCCTGCCTGCCCAGTTCCTGCCCATGCACATTCACCCGACAGGAGACTTCCCACACCGCCTGCCCCCTTCTGCCGACAAAGCAATGCCGCACTGCAGGCCGAAGATGCCCTGTTTCAACGGGCCTGCCATGCCGTCTGCCGACCTGCTTTTTTCTTCTTCATCCCTGCTGGACCTGGGCCGCTGGCTGCAGAGCGGTGGTTACCGTTTCACCACGCCCACGCCGGCCACCCATGCGCGGGTGCTGGCCCGCCGCCCCGAAGCGCTGGCGCAGGACCTGCGCGGCCTTTTTGGCTGGAACCTGCCCGGGGCTGATGCGCTTTTTACAGACACAGAAACCGGCACAGAAGAAAACAAAAGCGCAGCGCTTGTGCCACCTTCACTGGCGTATGCACTGCATGAAGCAGGAGTGCTGCAGCGCACCCCCGCCAGGCACTGGCGCAGCACGGTGCGCTTTGCCACGCTGGGGCCGCTGCTGCTGGCGCATTCGGCCTTTCCCACCGACACGGCCGACACCGTGTTTTTTGGCCCCGACACCTACCGCTTTGCGGCGCTGATCGAGCGCGAACTGGCGCGCATTCCGCTGCCGCCCGGTGCGCGCGTGCTCGACATGGGCTGCGGCGGCGGTGCCGGCGGTCTGGTGGCGGCGGGCGCGGCGGGCGGAACGGGCACGGCAGTGTCCGAACTGGTGCTGGCCGACATCAACCCGCGTGCGCTGGCCTTTGCCGAAGTCAATGCAGCACTGGCGCAGTCCACCGCACAGATGCAGACACTGGTGCGCTGCGTGCAAAGCGACCTGTTTGCCCAGGTGGACGGCCTGTTTGACCTGGTGGTGTCCAACCCGCCGTACCTGGTCGATGGCGCCGAGCGCACCTACCGCCACGGCGGCGGTGCGCTGGGCGGCGCCCTGTCCGAGCGCATTGCCCGCGAATCGCTGGCGCACCTGGCCCCCGGCGGGCGGCTGGTGCTCTACACCGGCTCGGTCATCGTGGACGGGCACGACGCACTGGGCGCCGCGCTGCAGGCCGTGGTGGCAGCGCATGGCGACGGCAACTGGCCCATGCACTACGGCGAACTGGACCCCGATGTGTTTGGCGAAGAGCTGGAGCTGCCCTTTTATGCCGCTGCCGGGGCCGAGCGCATTGCCGCCGTGGCGCTGGTGGTGCACAGGCCGCACGCCTGAGCCGCAGCGCAATCGCAATTGCAAGCAGCAGCAGCACGGAGTCCGCCCCAATGAACCCCCGCCCGCTGCGCATTCTGGGCATTGGCGAATGCAACGACCTTGCTGCCATGTACCTGTCGCTGGCGCAGCGCGGCCATGCGGTGCGGGTGTTTGTGGCCGACCCCGAATTCCATGGCGTGTTTGCCGGCCTGCTTCCGCGCACACCCGACTGGCGCAGTGAACTTGACTGGGTGCGCGCCGCCGGCAGCGACGGCGTGGTGCTGTTCGAGTCCGCCGTGTGGGGCGAAGTGCAGGACGCCCTGCGCGCCGATGGCTTCAACGTGGTGGGCGGCAGCGCCCTGGGTGACCGGCTGGAGGCCGACCGCAGCTTTGGCCAGCAGGTGCTGCAGCAGGCGGGCCTGCAGGTGGCGCGCTGTGCGCATTTCACCGACTGCGCGGCGGGCGCCGACTTCATCGAGCGCCAGCAGCGCCGCTGGGTGCTCAAGTTCAACGGCGCCAACAGCCCGCGCACGCGCAACTACATCGGCCAGGCGGCGGACGGCCGCGATGTGGCGGCACTGCTGCGGGCCGAACACCGGCGCAGTGCGCAGCTGCCGTTAACCTTTCAACCCCACAGAAAGCACAGCAGGGACAGCAGCAGGAGCCCGTGGACTTTGTGCTGATGGAATTTGTGCAGGGCGTGGAAGTGGGCGTGGGCGGCTACTTCAACGGGCAGGAATTTCTGGGCCCGGTGTGTATGGACTTTGAACACAAGCGCTTCTTTCCCGGCGACCTGGGTGAGCTGACCGGCGAAATGGGCACCATCGTCAGCTACCGGGGCAGCAGGCCGCTGTTTCGCGCCGTGCTGGCGCCGCTGGTGCCGCTGCTGCGCGAGGGCGGCTACTGCGGCTACATCAATGTCAACCTGATGGCCAATGCCGACGGGCTGTGGCCGCTGGAATTCACCAGCCGCTTTGGCTACCCCGGCTTTGCCATCTGCGCGGCGCTGCACACCGACCCCTGGGACACGGTGCTGCGCCGCCTGCTGCGCCAGGGACCGGGCAGCAACTTTGGCACGCGCGCCGGTTTTGCCGCCGGCGTGGTGCTGACGGTGCCGCCTTTTCCATACCGCCAGGGCTGTGCAGAACTCTCGCGCGGATTGCCGATATTCGTGCAGCCGGCACTGGACGGCAACGCGCGGGACGCCCTGGCCTTTGCCGAAGTGGAAAGCATCAACGGCCAGCTGGTGACCAGCGGCGCCACGGGCTACCTGGGCGTGGCCACCGGCACCGGGCGCAGCGTGGCGGCAGCCAACCGCGCCGCCCTGGCCGTGGCGCGCCGCGTGCTGGTGCCCAACCTCCGCTACCGCACCGACATCGGCGCACGGCTGGTGGGCGGCGAACTGGCGCAGCTGCGCGCCTGGGGCTGGCTTGGCCCCTGACCGCAAGGCGATCTGGTGTTTTTTGCTGCCGCACACCTTGCCATGGCCGGGTTGCGTAGGAGCACGCCGACCGCAGTTCAAGCCCCCCTGCACTGGCGCGCCAAAGCGCAAAAAAGCACCATGAAACCATCTTCTTCATGGGCTTGAACCTTCCATGCGATCCACCCAATCCGTCTTTCCTCTCGCCTCCAGCGCTTCAACGATTTCTGCCCCTGCCAAGGCCAGGGCAACTGCACAACCGCCCCACCCTGCCCCGGCGCACAAAGGCTGGCAGGGGCACCGCCCGCTGTACCAGCAGCTGGCGGTGCCGCAGCCCACAGGCGAAGCACGCCAGCGCGGCGCCCAATTTGTGCAGCGCCTGCTGCTGGACTGCGCGGCCCAGCCCTGCGATCTGCCCGAGTCGCCCGAGGGCCTGTCTGCCTGGATGCATGCGCAAAGCGACAAGGCCGCAGCGCAGTACACCGAGTACCTGCAGGCGCGCCGCACGGGCGCGGCGCGGCGCTACTTTTCCAACCGGGCGCATGCGCTGCATTTTCTGCAGTCGGTGGCGCCCACCAAGGTGGTGGACGGCAGCTGGCTGTACGGCCTGGTGGCCCATGCCGACAACCCGCGCCTGCAGCCACTGGTGCGCACCTATGTGGAAGAGCTGGGCGACGGCCAGCCCGGCAAAAACCACGTCACCCTGTAACCTGGCCTATGAGCAGCTGCCCCTGCACCTGCTGATCACGGCCTATGAACTCGACGAACTGGGCATCGACCCCTGTTACTTCACATTGCATGTGACGGTGGACAACCGCAGCAGCGGCCACGCCCGCATGGCCTGCGACGCCGTGGCCGGCCTGGCGCCGCTCCATGGCGGTGCCGCCGCGGCCGACAGCTTCTGGCAGCGTGTGCGCTCCGGTGCATTGCTGGCCGATGCCGGCGCAAGCACCACGCAGGTGATTGCCGGTTTTGACATTAAGGCCGAAATGCTGCGCATCTTTCGTGCCAAGGCCGGGGGCCGGCGCCGGTGTGCATTCCGACTATTGCCGCGTGGCCGGGCGCACCATCAACGCCTGGCTGGCGGTGCCGGAAGAAATGCCGCAGTTTCTGACTGCTTTGGAGGGCAATGGCTGGATTCG
>JAGOCN010000076.1 GCA_017998735.1 Giesbergeria sp. | reverse complement strand
GCCTGGCCGGTGGCGGTCGCCAGCGTGCGCTCCAGTTCGGCGCGGCGCGCCTGCAGGCTGCGCTGGGCAAACACCGCTTCCTGCGCCTGGCGCTCCAGGCGGCGCTGCTGTTCGCGGCTCTCGTTCAGGCGGCGCTCGGCCTCCACCACACGCTCGTCCAGTTGCGCATGCTGCTCCTGCGTGTTTGCCAACTGCAGGTCCAATTCTTCAAAGCGCGCTTCGGCGTCCACGCGGCGCTCCTGCAGCGCTTCCAGTTGCGCTTGCACCTCGGCCAGGTCGGTGCCAATCTGTTCGCTGCGCGCACGGGTTTGCTCCACCAGCTGCGACAGCCGCAGGTGCTCCACCTGCAGGGCATGCGCCTTGGCCTGCGCCTCGCTGGCTTCGCGGCGCAGAAGGGTGAGGCGCTGGGCGCCATCGGCATACGCAGCTTCGGCACGCGCCAGCGCGTTGCGCGCCTCATCGGCAATCAGCGTCTGGGCGCGCACTTCCTTGTCCAGGTGTTCGATTTCCTGCGCCCGCGCCAGCAGGCCCGATTGCTCGGAGTCCTGCGCATAAAACCCGACGCTGTGCTGCGTCACCACATGGCCTGCAGGCAGGTAAATGGCTTCGCCCGCCTGCAGCCGGCTGCGCAGGCTCAAAGCTTCGTCCAGCGTGGGCGCGGTGTAGCAGCCCTGCAGCCAGTCGCCCAGCACGGCGCGCAGGCCCGCGTCGTGCAGCCGCAGCAGGTCGGCCAGGCGCGGCAGACTGCCCGGCGCCTCGGGCAACGCCGCCACCGGGGCGCTGAAAAACGCCAACTTGGCCGGCGGCGCATCGCCCGCGCCGCCCCCCAGAAAACCGCGCACGCTGTCCAGCCGCCCCACTTCCAGCGCGGCAATGCGCTCGCGCAGGGCGGACTCCAGCGCATGCTCCCAGCCGGACTGGACGTGGATGCGGCTCCACAGCCCCTGCAGACCGTCCAGCCCGTGCCGCGCCAGCCAGGGCTGCAGCTTGTCCGAGGTCTTGAGCTTTTCCTGCAATGCCTTGAGCGCCTCACGCCGGGCCGACAGGTCGGCATGGCGTGCGGCCTCGTGGTTCACGGCCTGCTGGCGGGTGCGGCGCTCCTCGTCCAGGCGCGGCGCGGCGTCCTGCAGTTCGGCCAGACGGGCGGCGGTGATTTCTGCGTTGTCTTGGGCGGTTTGCAGTTCGGCATGCAACCCCTGCAGCCGCGCCATGTCGGGCGCGGCCAGCGCATTGCGGTCGCTTTTCAGGCGCTCGTGGCGCGTTTCCAGTTGGCGGCTTTGCTCGGACATGCCGCGCTGCTCGGCCGCCAGCACCTGGATGTGCTGCTGCACCTGCACCACGGCGGCGCGCTGCTGGCTGGCCCGGCCCTGGGCCTGGCGCAGGGCGTCTTCCAGGTCGGGCAGGCGCAGGGACTGCTCTTCCACCTGCGCGGCCAGCAGTTCGGCCTGCTCTTCGGCATCGAACCCGGCGCCGGCCAGGTTTTCCAGCTCGGCCTCGGCCTCGTCCTTGCGGTCGGACCACTGGGCCATCTGCTCGGCCAAGCTCACCAGCCGCTGCTGCACCCGCTGGCGGCCCTCCACCACATAGCGGATCTCGGCCTCCAGCCGGCCCACTTCGGCGGTGCTCTCATACAGTTTGGCCTGCGCCTGGTTGACATGGTCGCCGGCCGCGTAGTGCGCCTGGCGCACGGCCTCCAGCGTGGACTCGGTGTGGCGCAGCGCGGCGGTGCGCGCTTCCAGGTCGTTCACCGCCTGCAGGCCTTCGGCGCGCACCCGCGCCTGCTCGGCCTCGGCGTCGGCGCGTTTCAAGAACCACTGCTGGTGCTGCCTGAGCGTGGCCTCGGCGTGGAGCGCGTGGTACTGCTGCGCCACCTCGGCCTGCAGCGTGAGCTTTTCCAGGTTCAGGTTCAGTTCGCGCAGGATGTCTTCGACGCGGGTCAGGTTCTCGCGCGTGCCGGCCAGGCGGTTTTCGGTCTCGCGGCGGCGCTCCTTGTATTTGGAGACGCCAGCGGCCTCTTCCAGAAACAGCCGCAGCTCTTCAGGCCGGCTTTCAATGATGCGGCTGATCGTGCCCTGCCCAATGATGGCGTAGGCACGCGGCCCGAGGCCCGTGCCCAGAAACACGTCCTGCACATCGCGCCGGCGCACCGGCTGGTTGTTGATGTAGTAGCTGCTGGTGCCGTCGCGGGTCAGCACGCGCTTGACCGCAATTTCCAGGTACTGGCTCCACTGGCCGCCGGCGCGGTGGTCGTGGTTTTCAAACACCAGCTCCACGCTGGCGCGGCTGGCCTGTTTGCGCGTGGTGGTGCCGCTGAAGATCACGTCCTGCATCGATTCGCCGCGCAGCTCGCTGGCCTTCGATTCGCCCAGCACCCAGCGCACCGCGTCCATGATGTTCGACTTGCCGCAGCCGTTCGGCCCGACCACGCCCACCAGCTGGCCGGGCAGCAGGAAGTTGGTCGGTTCGGCAAACGACTTGAAGCCGGACAGCTTGATGGAGTTGAGACGCACGAGGTACCTGTAAAACCACCCCGCTGGCACAGCGCCAGCACCGGGCGGAAGCCGCCGCCGCACGCGCAAAGGGTGGGCGGCGGCACAAGGCGTGAATGGTAACTGAGGGAAATGCTGCAGCGCGGCATCGGGCGGGAGTTGCAGACCGTTGCATACCGTTGCATACCGTTTCATATTGCTGCAGCGCCACCGGCTGTTTGGCAGACACCGGTCTGGGCTGCAAACCCCATTTTGGTCAAAATACCCTTCAGCCCATGCTGAGCCTGCGCGAGCAGCTATTGAATCAATAGTGAAGCACCAGCTTTGTTGCCATGGGCAATGCGGCCGTGGCCGGCACACCCGTCCCGGCAACAACCGCCAGGGCTGCAGGCCGCGCTCGGGGCGACGGGTTCAGGCGCTGAACCTGAGCTTGGCCTTGCGGGCAAAGGCGTGCAGCAGCATTGCTTCAGGCGCCTGCAGACCGGTGGCAACGCTGGGCGCGGTGGCATGCAGTGCGCGCAGCACCGTGGCCGGGCCTTCTGCGGCCATGCTGCCGTCGGGAGAAAAGGTTTCGCGCACGCGGGCAAAGGCCGCCAGCGCCACGCTGCGCTGGGTGCGCGGCCAGGTTTCGGGCAGCACCCGGACGATGTCCACCGGGGCGGCGGTCTGCAGCCATTTCAGTGCCCGCACCACGCCGTGCGTGACCGCCTGCACCACCGGGGCGCGGTTGCCCAGCATGGCCGCCGGCGCCACCAGGCAGCCGCCAAACACCGGCCCGCCAAACAATGCCTGGGTGCCGGCCAGGGTGCGGGTGTCGGCCGCGATGCGCACGGTGCCCTGGCGCTCCAGCTGCGCCATCAGCGGGTCGCCATGGCACAGCGCCTGCACCCGTCCGGTTTGCAGCGCGGCCAGGGCCGCCTCGCCTTCGCCCACGGCCACAAAAGTCACCGACCGGGGCGACACGCCGGCCTGCTCCAGCGCCAGACAGGCCACGGTGTGCGAAAAAGATCCCAGCGCGCACACCCCCACCCGCTGCTGCCGCAAGCCATGCAGTGTTGAAAAATGCGGCAGGCTTTGCAGCGACACACCCAGCGCCGCCTGCGGGGCGCGCCCTTCCAGCACAAAGCAGCGTGCGCCCGCTGCCAGGACGGCAGGCGCGCGCAGCAATTGCTCAAAGTCCACCGCGCACAGGTCTGCACGGCCTTCCTGCATGGCCTGCAGGGCAGCGCGGTCGGTGGGGTGCTTCTGCAGTACCACCGCCACCTTTTCCGCGCTGAAAAAATCCAGCTGCTGCGCAATGGCCAGCGGCAAGTGGCGGAACATGAAGGCGTTGGTGCTGCCCACCGCCACCCTGATCGGCGCAAACCCGGCAGCCTCCTGCGGCAAGGCCAGCAGGGCCGGAACTGCGCCTGCCGCCGCCAGACCCAGTAGGCTGCGGCGCCGCAGCAAGGGTTGCGCAGCAGGGCTCAGAGAAGGGGCAAAAGAAGGATGGTGCACTGCAACATGGTGCCTGACAGCACCAGACAACACACCCTGGTCATCCCCTAGGGATTTGTACGTAATAAATGTCCCACAGCACACCTTTGGTCACATTTGCAGCCCCGGCCCGCCGCAAGGCAGGCAGCGGCGGCACGCTGCCGTTGCTGCGCCGTCTTTTCCGTTTCAGCGGTAGCCGGCAAACAGGATGGCGATGTTCGCCAGCAGGGCCAGGCCCCAGACGGCACTGCGCAGCGCGGCCAGGTCGGCCACGTACAAGGCGATGTAGAGCAGGCGCAGCGCAATGAACGCGGCCGCCAGCAGGTCCAGCCAGCCCTGCGGCGCCTGCAGCTGGTGCGCGATGACCACGGCAACCATGAAAAACGGCAGGGCTTCGTGGGTGTTGGCCTGCGCTGCATTGGCGCGGGCGCGCCAGCCCTTTTGCTGCTGCAGCCAGGCGCGCGGGTTGTGGTTGTCATAACCGCCCTGGTGGCGCGACTTGCCAAAGCTGCCGGCCTTGGACAGCCCGGCGCACAGTATGGGCAGCAGGGCCGCTACCAGAATGCACCAGTACGCCAGTGTGAAATGCGCCATATAGGCTCCTGAAAAAACAATGAAAACAGCCTCTGGCGCACATGCAGCCTGCGCCAGCAGCTATCATAAATAGAGCAATCGAAACGCAGCCGTGCGTGCAAACCCGGCCTTGCTGCGCACGCCAGCGTGTCAACGCCGGTCGGCCAGTGCGTGCGCGATGGTGCCCAGGTCCACGTACTCCAGCTCGCTGCCCACCGGCACGCCGCGCGCCAGGCGCGTGACCTGCACGTTGCGGCTTTTCAGCGCCTCGCTGATCACATGCGCCGTGGTTTCGCCTTCGGCGGTGAAGTTGGTCGCCAGAATCACTTCCTTGACCTCGCCGCCTGTGGCGCGGTCCATCAGCTTTTTCAAGCCGATGTCGTTCGGCCCGATGCCGTCGAGCGGGCTGACCCGGCCCATCAGCACGAAATACAGCCCGTGAAAGGCGCCGGTGCGCTCCAGCGCCGACTGGTCGGCCGGCGTTTCCACCACGCACAGCCGCGTGGCATCGCGCTCGGGGTCGCTGCAGACATTGCACACCTCGGCTTCGGTGAAGGTGTGGCAGCGCACGCAGTGCTGCATGGTGCCCACGGCCCGCGCCAGCGCGTCCGACAGCGCCTGGGCGCCGGCCCGGTCGTGCTGCAGCAGGTGAAAGGCCATGCGGGACGCCGACTTGATGCCGACCCCGGGCAGACGGCGCAGCGCCTGCACCAGGGTGTCGAGGGAATTGGCGGGGGGTGCAGCCATGTGCTTGCCGAAGGGGTTGCCGGAAGCCGCTGCGGTCAGAAGGGAAACTTCATGCCGCCGGGCAGGCCGGGCATGCCCTGGGTGATCTTGCCCATCTTCTCGGCCGAGGTTTCTTCCGCCTTGCGCACGGCAGCATTGAAGGCAGCAGCCACCAGGTCTTCGAGCATGTCCTTGTCTTCGGCCAGCAGGCTGGGGTCGATGGTGATGCGCTTGACATCGTGCTTGCAGGTCATCAGCACCTTGACCATGCCGGCACCCGATTCCCCCTCGACCTCCATCAGCGCCAGCTCGTCCTGCGCTTTTTTCATGTTGTCCTGCATGGCCTGGGCCTGCTTCATGAGACCGGAGAGTTGTCCTTTGTTGAACATGGAAATTGCCTTTCGTGGAAATGGAAGAAAAAAGAAAGAAGAAAAAAAGAAAGAAAAACCGAAAAACAGAGGGCAAGTGTGCCTGCGGTGGGGGCTGCAGAGCTGGTCCGCCAGCGGCACGCAGCGGGGTGGATTTTGCAGCGGCCCAGGTGTCCCTTCCAGCAAAGCCCTTGCAATTGCCCGCTGGCAGCCTGGCCAGACAACACCCCGGCCCACTCACAGCGGCCGGATGCTGCCGGGCACTATTTTCGCGCCATGGTTTTGCACCAGCGCCTGCACAAAGGGGTCGTTCATCACGATGTCGCGTGCAATGCGCTGGCGCTCCTGCTCGGCCAGTGCATTGCGCCGCGCCGGGCTGTCGGTGACCGCACCCACATCGACGCTGACCTGCACCGCATGGCCGGCGGCTTCCAGCGCAGCGCGCAGGCGTTCGCGAGCGGTGGGCTGGTTGGTGGAGGCACGTTCCACGCGCAGCTGCCAGTGGCCGCCCTCGCGCGCCACCAGCTGCGACTGCAGTGCCAGTTCGCGCACCAGGGCAGTGATGGCCTCGGCGGCAATCAGCTGCTGCACCACGGCATGCCAGACATCGCCATCTGCATTTTCTGCACCTGCTGCATTTGCTGCACCTGCGGAATCCGCTGCACTTGCCTGGCCGATTTCGACCCCTTCTGCAAAACGCCCGCCGTGTGCAGGGGTGGCAGCTACAGCAGCAACAGCAGAATTTGCGGCAGGTGCCAGAACCAGGCCGTGGGGGTCTTCAGCAGCAGCCAGCACCTCTGGTGATGGAGCCGCTGGGGCCATTGCCTCCCCTTCTATGGCAGCGGCTATAGGGGTGTGCAGCGCAGGCGGTCTGGCAGCGGGCTTTTCCTGCAGTGGCTGCGCAGGTTGTACAGGCTGTGCACCAGCTGAAAACCCGGTTTCGCGCCTGGGGGCAGCGGCACCTTCACCGGCGTGGCCTGCGGGTTGCAGGGTGCGTTCTGGCGTTTCTCTGGCGTGCCCGGTCTGTGGCGCCAGTGCTGCCGGGTTTTGCACGGCCGGGCGGTGTGAACCGGCCTGGGGGGCAACCTCGTCTTCCCACGGCGGAGTCGAAAAACCACCGGCTGCCACCATTTCAGGTTCAGGCGCAAAGCGGCTCACAGGTGTTGATGCTGGCACCGGTCTGGCCGCAGGAGCAGCGTGCAGCCCAGGCGCAGCTGGCTGCACAGGAAAGGTCTGCGGCGCAGACACTGCCGTCTGGCGGGCGGTGGGCAAGGGCATGGGCACCGCACTGGAGGCAGATGGGTCTGGCACCCCGGCAGCACTGGGGTGTGCATGGGCCGCTGGCACGGACGCAGCTGCGGGTGCAGGTACAGCTCCGCCCGCGCTGGCGGCAGTTCCCGTACTTCCCATACTTCCCGTACTGCTGGACCCTGGCGACAGCGCAGCCGGGTTTTCAGCCGGTTTCAGTGTTTTTTTTTCTGCCGTTCTGCCAGCGCCAGCACCCGTACCCGCAAAAGCCCCCGGCTTGAATGCCAGCAGGCGCAGCAGCACCATCGTCAGCGCGGCGTATTCGTCGGGCGCCAGGCCCAGTTCAGCGCGCCCGTGCAGGCAGATGCTGTAGAGCAGCTGCGTCTCGTCCGGAGGCAGCAGCGCGGCCAGGCGCGCCAGTTCGGCGGCATCGGGGTCGCTGGCATCAGCAGCAGGGTGACCGGCCTGCGGCACCGCCTGCAGCACCGCCATGCGCTGCAGCACGGCGGCCATGTCTTCCAGGGTGGACGCGGCAGACAGGCCATGCACGCGCAGCACATCGACCGTGTCCACCA
>JAGOCN010000075.1 GCA_017998735.1 Giesbergeria sp. | reverse complement strand
GGCGTTTGCATCTTGCTGGGGGGCGTTCATGGGTTCTCCGTGGCGAGCTGGTTGAGTACATGCGAGAAGGCATCGACCGACAGTTGCATGTCGTCGTTGGTGCTGCTCTCAAGAGGGTTGTGGCTGATGCCGCTGTTGATGCCGCGCGTGAACAGCATCGCCTGGGGCATGACTTCGTGCAGTTTCATGGCGTCGTGGCCGGCGCCGCTGGGCAGGTGGAACAACGGCACGCCCAGGTCTTCGACCGCGTTTTCCCAGCGTTTCTGCCATTCGGGCGCGCTGGGGGCGGCGGCTGCTTCCATGGTCTTTTCAACCGTGAAGCGCAGGCCGCGGCGTTTTGCAATGGCTTCGAACTCGGCCAGGATGTCGTCCGCCATGGCGTCGCGCTGCGCGTTGGTGGGGGCGCGCATGTCAAGCGAGAACTGGCAGCGGCCCGGCACCACGTTGACCGAGCCGTTGGGCACGTTGAGCTGGCCGATGGTGGCCACCGAGTCGCCGTCCTGCAGCGAGCGCTTTTCCACGTACATGGACAGCTCGGCCACGCCTGCAGCAGCGTCGCGGCGGCGGTTCATGGGGGTGGTGCCGGCGTGGCTGGCCATGCCGATCATTTCGCAGACAAAGCGCTTGCTGCCGTTGATGGAGGTGACCACGCCCAGCGGAATGTCCACCTCGTTCAGCACCGGGCCCTGCTCGATGTGCACTTCAATGAAGCCGAGGTACTGGGCCGGGTCGCGCTGCAGCTTGGCAATGTCGTCCACGCACAGGCCGGCATGCTCCATGGCTTGGCGCATGGTGATGCCGTTGGCGTCCTTTTGCTCCAGCCACTCGTAGTTGAAGTCGCCGATCAGCGCGCCCGAGCCGAGGAAGGTGGCTTTGTAGCGCTGGCCTTCCTCTTCGGCAAAACCCACCACCTCGATGGCAAACGGCAGGCGCTTGCCCTGGCGGTGCAGTTCGCGCACGCAGGCCATGGGCACGAAGATGCCCAGGCGGCCGTCGTACTTGCCGCCGTTGCGCACGGTGTCGAAATGCGAACCGGTGAGCAGCGTCTTTGCATCGGGCGTGGCGCCGTGGTAGCGGCCCACGACGTTGCCCACTGCATCGACACCCGCTTCGTCAAAGCCGCATTCCAGCATCCAGTCGCTGATGTTCTTGGCGCAAGCGCGGTGGGCATCGGTCAGGTAGGTGACGGTGAGCTGGCCTTTTTCTGCATAGCCCTCGTCGGTGTGCTGCGCTAGCTGTTCCTGCCAGTCCCAGACGTCGTTGCCCAGGGTGGGTTCGTAGCCGAACTTGTCGTTCAGGCGGATTTCGGCAATGCGGTGGATGTTGCGCAGCGCTTCGGCCAGCTCGAAGTCGATGGGGTTGTGCACCCGCCGCTCAAAGGTTTCGATGATTTCCTGCTTGGGCAGGCCCAGGCCACGCGGGCCGCGCACCGCCAGGATGAATGGAAAGCCAAAGCGCGCGTTGTAATCCTGGTTGAGCTGCTGGATCTTGGCAAATTCTTCCGGCGTGCACTGTGTCAGGCCGGCCTTGTTCTGCTCGTTGGTCGATTCGGCGGTGAGCGTGTTGGTCACCATCGCCTTGCCGGCGAGCTCCGGGTGGGCCAGCACCAGGTCGCGCTGGGCCTGCTCGGGGGCTTCTGCCAGCACCTTGGCCATGGCGTGCTTGATGTGCGCCAGCGACTTGAAGGGGCGGTGTGCCAGCGCCGCCTCGGCAATCCAGGGGGAATGCTCGTACAGGCCGTCGAGCATTTGCGTGGCGGTGGCCGTGTCGGCGGCGTTGAGTTGTTCCAGGGTGAGGGACATGGCGGTTCAATCCTTGCAGGGGTGGGTTTGCGCCCAGTGGCGCGCGAGGTCGATGCGGCGGCAGACCCAGACCTTGTCGTGGCTCTGGACATGGTCCAGAAAGCGCTGCAGCGCAGTGATGCGGCCGGGCCGGCCCAGCAGCCGGCAGTGCATGCCGATGCTCATCATCTTCGGGGCGTTGTCGCCGTCCGGGTCGCCTTCGGCGTACAGCACGTCAAAGGTGTCCTTGAGGTACTGAAAAAACGGGTCGGCGTGCGAGAAGCCTTGGGGCAGCGCGAAACGCATGTCATTGCAGTCAAGTGTGTACGGCACGATGAGCTGTTTTGCAGTGCTGCCGTCGGTTTTCTGCACCTGCATCCAGAACGGCAGGTCGTCGCCGTAGTAGTCGCTGTCGTATTCCAGCGTGCCCTGGTCGGCCACCAGGCGGTGGGTGTGGGGGCTGTCGCGGCCGGTGTACCAGCCCAGGCCGTGGTCGGTACCGCTGCCAAACAGGTCATCAA
Source organism: Giesbergeria sp. (assembly GCA_017998735.1). GTDB lineage: Bacteria > Pseudomonadota > Gammaproteobacteria > Burkholderiales > Burkholderiaceae_C > Simplicispira. The sequence goes on along the minus strand of JAGOCN010000075.1, from coordinate 5,162 downwards.
AGATGCCAAGCGCCTGCTGCATGTGGGCGCGCTCCACGTCTTCGGGCACGCCCTGGTAGTGGATCCACTTCAGGCCGTGGCAAGCGATTTCGTGGCCCAGTTCGACAAAGGCGCGGGCCACATCGGGCGCGCGCTGCAGCGCGGTGGCCACGCCGAACACGGTCAGCGGCAGGCCGCGCTTTTCAAATTCGCGCAGCAGGCGCCAGACGCCGGCGCGCGCGCCGTATTCGTAGATGCCTTCCATGCTCATGTGGCGCTCGGGGTAGGCGGCCGGATTGAACATTTCGGACAGGAACTGCTCGGAAGCCGGGTCGCCGTGCAGCACGCTGTTTTCGCCCCCTTCCTCGTAGTTCAGCACGAACTGCACGGCCACGCGGGCCTGGCCGGGCCACCGGGCATGGGGCGGGTTGCGGCCGTAGCCGGCCAGGTCGCGCGGGTAGGGGCGGGTGCTGTCGTAAAGGGTCATGGGGCGGTGGCAGAAGAGGTCAGAGCAAAGGAAAGGTCGCTGACCGGGTGCTTGCGGTCAAAGCACAGGCCTTCCTCCACGTGCTCGAGGTGTTCGCGCATCAGGCGCACCGCGGTTTCCGTGTCGTGCGCCGCCAGGGCGTCCACGATCAATGCGTGTTCTTCGTGCGAATGCGCCGCCGCGGTGGTGGACTGGTACATCACGGTGATGAGCGCGCAGCGCGAGATCAGCTCGTCAAGCATCTGCGCCAGCACCTGGTTGCCCATGAGTTCGGCCATGCGCACGTGAAAGTCGCCCAGGAGCGTGGTGCGCCGGCTGACGTCCCGGTGGTCCATGGCCGCCTGTTCGCGCGCCATGTGGGTGCGCAGCGCCTTGATCTGCGCGGCCGTGGCGGTGGGCGCAAAGGCGCGCACTGTTTCGCATTCGAGCATGCGGCGCACCGCAAACACCTGGCGCGCTTCGGACACCGATGGCGTGGCCACAAACGCGCCGCGCGCCGGCTCCAGCGTGACCAGGCGGTTTTGCGTCATCTGGAACAGCGCCTGGCGCACCAGCGTGCGCGAGACACCAAAGTGGTCGGCCAGCTTTTGCTCGGCCAGCTTGGTGCCGGGCTGCAGGCGGTGTTCGACGATGGAGCGCGTCAGCGCTTCGACGATGAAACTGGTGGTGGAGGTTTCCATGGAATGAATGATAGGGTGGTTGCAGAAAAGTGTATACACTTTTGGTCCACATGCACACTGTCTGTGCGCGCAAACCTTAAGGAGAAACCCCATGGGCCTGAGCACCCACGTCCTTGACACCATGAACGGCTGCCCTGCCGCAGGCATGGCCGTCACCCTGTATGCCACCGACGGCGACCAGGCCACGGTGCTGCAGCAGCTGGTGCTGAACCACGACGGCCGCACCGACCAGCCCCTGTTTGACAACGACAGCCTGCGGGTGGGCACCTACCGCCTGCGCTTTGATGTGGCGGGCTACTTCTTGGCGCGCGGCGTGGCGCTGCCCGAGCCCAATTTTCTGGACCAGGTGAACCTGGACTTTGGCGTGGCACACGCCGACCAGCACTACCATGTGCCGCTGCTGGTCAGCCCCTGGAGTTTTTCCACCTACCGCGGCTCCTGAGCCGGCCGGTGCGCCCGTCTTGCCTGCGAGCAGGTCGCAAGGTGGCAAGTTAACAAGCGTGATTTTGCTATTTTTTTGGTAGCTGCTGGCGCAATCCCTGTCTGCGCTGGAGGCCAAAAACACCTGAAATTCAGACCGGCAATGCGCGCAGCGCCAAGGACAAAAGCACAGGTCGGGCGCGTGCGCCGGCCTGCCAGCGCCTTTCAGCGCTGGCCTTCGGTCAGCGTGTCCAGCTGGAACTGGCCCGAGGCGTCCCACAGCCAGGTGTCGGTATAGACCACGCTGTGCAGCGGCGACACTGGCAAAGGAAACGGAGCGGCCGCATGCACCGTGCGCTCAATGTCTGCCACCACTTCCGGCGCGTGCTGCGGCGCGCGCAGCCAGTGCAGCTGCAGCACCTGGCCGGCCGCGCCCACGGTCACGTTCAGCACACCGATGGCATAGAGCTGCGGGGGCAGCATGCCGGCGTAGATGCGCGCCGTGTTGAGGGCGTACAGGTGCGCCGCGGCCTGGCGCCGGTAGGCGCGCGGGGCGTCCGCGCCGGGCTGTGCAGTTGCAGTTGTGGTCGCGCTCGCGGTCGCGGTCTTGGCGGTGGCTGTTGCCGCTGCACCTGGCGCAGCCGCACCGCTTTCTGCCTTGCCAGGCTGGCGCAGACCCGCCCAGGCCGCCTGCAGGCGCGCGCGCCAGGAGCGGGGCGCAGCTGCGCTGGAAGCAGGCACCGGGGAGGCAGCGGCAGGGCGGGGCGGAGTTTCTGGCATGGACGAATGGAAAACAGGAGCAAGGGCAGAACAAACCACGCAAGGCAGGGGGCATTGTGCTGTCGGTGCAGCGCCTTGCACAGCACAGCACAGCACAGCACAGCACAGCACAGCACAGCACAGCACGGCACGGCACGGCACCCGCCAGTCTGCCTGGTGCCCGGCACCCTTCACTGGAATTTTTGGCGTGCCTCAGGGTTTTCCCCCGAAGCCACGGGGCTGTTTTGCATACACTTATTGTCCACTGGTCGCAGCGGAGCCCCGGCAGTCTGAACCCCTGCTGTGGAGCGCGGCCTTTTTTCTGCTCAGAGCGCCCGCAGTGGTGAGCAGGTTGCACACCTTGGCTTTGCCGCGCAAAGCCAATGGAAGGTTGAGAAACATGGAAAGTTATTTTCTCGACTGGGCCAACCTGCTGCTGCGCTGGGTCCACGTCATCACCGCCATCGCCTGGATTGGCTCGTCGTTCTACTTTGTTTTCCTCGACAGTAGCTTGACGCCGCCCGAAGACGAAGACCTGAAAAAGCAGGGCGTGCTGGGCGAACTGTGGGCGCTGCACGGCGGCGGCTTCTACCACCCCGTCAAGTTTGCCGGCGCCCCGCCCAAGCTGCCCCAGCACCTGCACTGGTTTTACTGGGAAAGCTACAGCACCTGGCTGACCGGCTTTTCGCTGTTCACGGTGTCGTACCTGTACAGCGCCAGCACCTATTTGATCGACAAGTCAAAAATGGACTGGGGCCCGGCCATGGCCATCAGCGCCGCGCTGGGTTTTCTGGTGGTTTTCTGGCTGCTGTACGACGCCATCTGCCGCTCGCTGGGCCAGCGCAAGAACGGTGACGCCCTGGTGGGTGCCGGCGTGCTGGTGCTGGTGTGCGTGGCCTCGTGGCTGGCCTGCCACCTGTTTGCCGGGCGCGCTGCTTTTTTGCTGGTGGGCGCCATGATCGCCACCGCCATGAGCGCCAACGTGTTCTTCTGGATCATCCCTGGCCAGCGCGCCATGGTGGCCGAAATCAAGGCCGGCCAGCCGGTCAACCCGATCCACGGCAAGCGCGGCAAGCAGCGCAGCGTGCACAACACCTACTTCACGCTGCCGGTGATCTTCGCCATGCTCAGTGGCCACTACAGCTTCACCTGGAGCCACCCGCAAAACTGGATCATCCTGATCCTGATGATGTTTGCCGGCGCCGCCATCCGCCAGTTCTTCGTGATGCGCCATGGCTACAAGCTGGGCCGCAACGGCAACCCCATCAGCTACGCGCTGGTCGGTATTGCGGTTTTGATCGGCACGATCATCTGGCTGCGCCCTGCGCCTGTGGTGGCTGCTGCCGCTCCGGCTCCCGGCTCTGCCGCTGCCATGCCGGTCAGCTATGCCAAGGTGCAGACCGTGCTGGAGCAGCGCTGCTACAGCTGCCACGGTGCCCAGCTGCAGATGAAGAACATGCGTGTCGATTCGCCCGAGCTGGCCAAGCAGCATGCGCAGGCCATCTACCAGCAGGTGGTGGTGCAAAAGCTCATGCCCATGAACAACGCCACCGGCATCACCGACGAAGAGCGTGCCTTGATCGGCAGCTGGTACCAGGCCGGCGCTTCGGTCGAATAAAAGACCGCCCTTGCAAGGGCAAGGGTGTGGCGCGGCCGGGCTTGTGTCTGGGCCGCGCCACACGCCCCTCAAACGCTGCCTTCAGCTCCTGCAGGCAGCGTTTTTGTTTTTGCCTGTTTCCGTTCCTGTTCCTGCTCCCGTTTTCGTTCTCTTTCCGGCGCCAGCCCCAGCCCGGCCAGGTACACGCCAAGCACACCGTCCCCGGTGTCCATCAGGTCAAAGGCTTCCGGGTTCAGCAGCCACTGGTGCAGCAGGCCCTCCACCAGCATCTGCAGCCCCACCGCTGCTGCCTTCAGGGGCAGCGGCGGGATTTTTTCGTGCACCGCAAAGGCCGCTGCCAGTGCCGTGTGGATGGAGCCCAGCGCCGATGCCTGGCTGCGCAGGTGGCGCTGCTGCACCGCGCACAGCTCTTCCGTGTATTCCACCTTGTGCGCGGCAATCAGCAGCACCCGGCGGGTCTGCTCGTCGCTGGCAATCAGGCGCAGCGCCTGCAAGAGCGCATGGCGCAGCTGCGCCACCGGGTCGTGCGTGCACGCCAGGTCGGCCAGTGCCAGCGTCTGCTCCAGCGGCAGCGTGACGCGCTCCATCATGGCAACGAACAGGTCCGCCTTGTCCTTGAAATGCCAGTAAATGGCACCGCGCGTGGTGCCGGCGGCCAGTGCAATGTCGTTCAGCGACGTGCGCGCCACGCCACGCGACTGGAACAGGTGCTCGGCCGCGTCCAGCAGGGCGGCGCGGGTGGCCTGGGCGTCTGCCTTGGTTCGACGGGCCATGCGGTGCCTCCAGAAATGCAAAGGCCCGACTATACATACATTCTCAAATGTATATATACTCCGGTGTTTTCCGGCTTGCAGCGCCGTCCGTGCGCTGCCAGAAGCAGCTGCCTGAACTTGCGCCCCGCGCGCCGTGTTGCTGCCTCTTTGCCGCACCCCACCAAAGGATTTTCATGCCCGCCTTGCATTGCGCCAAGAGTGCCTTCGTTTCTGACCCTGACCGCACTGCGGCGCGCCTGCGCCGCAGCATGGCAGCCGGTGGCCTGTCGGTGGCCTTGCTGCTGCTGGCGGCCTGCGGCAAATCCGATGGTGCGCCGCCTGCAGCCGGTCCCCCCGGCGGCGGCCGGCCCGCGCCCGAGGTGGGGGTAGTCACGGTGCAGCCGGGCGATGTGTCGCTGCTGACCGAGCTGCCCGGCCGGCTGGAAGCGTCGCGCATTGCCGAGGTG
>JAGOCN010000074.1 GCA_017998735.1 Giesbergeria sp. | reverse complement strand
ACACCTCCTGCTATGTGCGCGGCAGCGTTGGCGTGCTGCATGCCGACTTTGCCCGGCGCGGACTGCAGCTTGCGCCGCCGCAAGACCGCCCCTGGGGCATGCGCGAGCTGTATGTGATCGACCCGCACGGCAACCTGCTCAAATTCGGAGAACCTGCATGAAAGACAGCACCACTGCGGCCAACGCCACTGCCGCTACCGCCGCCGCCGCACCCTGGCCCTACCCGCGCTGGATCGCACACCGGGGCGCTGGCAAGCTGGCGCCCGAAAACACGCTGGCCGCGTTTCGCCTGGGTGCATCGCACGGCTGGCGCATGTTCGAGTGCGATGTGAAGCTGAGCGCCGACGGCGAGCCCTTTCTGCTGCACGACGCCACCCTGCAGCGCACCACCAATGCCGCAGAGTGCCTGCCGGCTGGCGAAAGCGCAGTGGCCGGCGAACATGCCTGGGCCACGCTGGCGCAGCTGGACGCCGGCCGCTGGCATTCGCCCGCCTTTGCCGGCGAGCGCCTGCCGACCCTGGACGCCGTGGCCGCCTGGTGCCTGGAAAACGATTGCCTGCTGAACATCGAGATCAAGCCCACGCCCGGCACCGAGCGCAAAACGGGCGAAGTGGTTGCGCGCCGCGCCGCGCAGCTGTGGCAAGGCAGTGCCACGCCGCCGCTGCTGACCTCGTTCCAGACCGAAGCACTGGCCGGCGCCCGCACCGCCGCCCCGGCCCTGCCGCGCGGCCTGCTGCTGGACGCCTTGCCCGCCGACTGGCTGGACACGGCGCGCATGCTGCGCTGCGTGGCAGTTGTCTGCAAACACACCTTGTGGAATGCCGACAGCGTGGCGCTGGCAAAAAGCGCGGGGTTGCGCTGCCTGGCCTACACGGTGAACGATGCAGCAGAAGCCGAGCGGCTGTGGGGTCTGGGCCTGGACGGCCTCATCACCGACCGGGTGAACGGGTTCGACCCGGCCTGCTGAGCGCATTTTTTGCCGCCAAGCCGCGGCGCTGGCGGCCGAAAAGCACGGCTGAACACGGCTGGCGGGGGTTTTCAGCGCCGCCAGCCGCGCAGCAGCAGCCACTGTGCGCTGGCCGAGGCCAGCACCAGCGCGCCATAGCCGGCCATGCGGCCATCGCGCCCAAACCACCACAGGCTGGCCAGCAAAGCGGCACAACCCACTGCAAAAATGAGAGCTGCCTGCGCAGGCCAGGCAAGGGCTGGAGGCTCTTTTCGCCAAAAAAAGCGTGCGGCCAGGCACAGCAGCAAGGCCACCACGGCCGCCGGTGCGGCAAAGTTCAGCAGATGGTTCAGCAAGGACCAGAAACCCATAAAGCAAACACAGATCAAGGTTTGTGCAGGCACCCACAGCCCAGCAGACCGAACCAATTTTATAATCGCTCCATGGCAGTCTGGGCCTTAGGCATCAACCACAACACCGCGCCGCTCGATCTGCGCGGCCGTTTCGCGTTCGCGCTCGACCAGATCGCGCCCACGCTGCAGGGCCTGCGCCAGGCGCTGGGCCAGAGCGATGCGCACCGGGGCGTCGAGTCCGCCATCATTTCCACCTGCAACCGCACCGAGATTTACTGCGCCGGCAACCATGCCGCGCTGGACCACACGCTCGACTGGCTGGCGCACAGCGGCGGCGTCAGCAGCGAGGTGCTGCGCTCGCATTCGTACATGCTGGAAAACGGCCCGGTGGCGCGCCACGCCTTTCGCGTTGCCAGCGGGCTCGATTCCATGGTGCTGGGCGAACCGCAAATTCTGGGCCAGATGAAGGACGCGGTGCGCGCTGCCGAAGGCGCCGGTGCGCTGGGCTCCACGCTCAACCAGCTGTTCCAGCGCAGCTTTGCAGTCGCCAAGGAAGTGCGCACCTCCACCGAAATCGGCGCCCACAGCATCAGCATGGCGGCGGCGGCCGTGCGCCTGGCCGGCCAGCTGTTTGAAGACCTGGCCGAAACCCGCGTGCTGTTTGTCGGCGCGGGCGAAATGATCGAGCTGACGGCCACGCACTTTGCGGCGCGCAACCCCAAATCGATTGCGATTGCCAACCGCACGCTGGAGCGCGGTGAAAAGCTGGCGGCGCGCTTTGGCGGCGAAGTGCTGCGCCTGGCCGACCTGCCCGAGCGCCTGCACGAGTTCGACATTGTGGTCAGCTGCACTGCCAGCACGCTGCCCATCGTCGGCCTGGGCGCGGTCGAGCGGGCACTCAAAAAACGCCGCCACCGCCCGATGTTCATGGTCGATCTGGCGGTGCCACGCGACATCGAGCCCGAGGTCAAGCAGCTCCAAGACGTGTACCTGTACACCGTGGACGACCTGGCCGGCGTGGTGCAGACCGCCCAGGCCAGCCGCCAGGCGGCCGTGGCGCAGGCCGAGGCGATCATTGATGTGGGTGTGCAAAGCTTCATGCACTGGATGGACCAGCGCGACCCGCAGCATGGCGTGGTACCGCTGATCCGGCAGATCCAGGGCCAGTCGGACCACTGGCGCGCCATTGAAGTGGCCCGCGCCCGCAGGCGCCTGGCGCGCGGCGACGATGTGGAAGCGGTGCTGGAAGCGCTCTCGCGCGGCGTGGCCAAAAAGATGCTGCACGGCACCATGGCCGAGCTGCGCAATGCGGATGCGATGGCGCGCGACCAGACCGCGCACACGGCATCGCGCCTGTTTCTGCGTTCGCAGAGCAAAAAACCCCTCTAGCGCAGGCCCCGCCTGCGCCGGCAGCTCCTGTTTTGGGAGCTGAACACCCTCTTTCTTCCTTTGTATGCAACCCTTTCTCCAGACCCGGTTGGAGCGCTATGCGCGCCGCCTGGGCGAACTCGACTTTCTGCTGTCGCGCGAGGACATCATGGGCGACATGGCGCAGTACCGGCTGCTGTCGCGCGAACACGCCGAGGTGACGCAGATTGCCGGCCGCTATGCGCGCTGGTGCCAGCGCAGCGCCGACCTGGAGGGCGCGCGCGGCATGCTGGCCGACCCCGACATGGCCGAGATGGCGCAGGAAGAAATCACCGACGCCGAGGCCGATCTGCTGCAGCTGGAGGGCGAACTGCAGCGCCTGCTGCTGCCCAAGGACCCCGACGACGAGCGCAACGCCTTTCTGGAAATCCGCGCCGGCACCGGTGGGGACGAATCGGCACTGTTTGCCGGCGACCTGGCACGCATGTACATGCGCCATGCCGACAGCGCGGGCTGGAAGGTGGAAGTGGTGAGCGAGCACGCGGCCGAGCTGGGCGGCTACAAGGAAATCGTGCTGCGCGTGGCGGGCGAGAACGCCTACGGCGCGCTGCGTTTTGAGTCCGGCGGCCACCGCGTGCAGCGCGTGCCGGTGACCGAAACGCAGGGCCGCATTCACACCAGCGCCTGCACGGTGGCGGTGATGCCGGAGCCGGACGAGCGCGAAGCCATCAAGCTCAACCCGGCCGATTTGCGCATCGACACCTTTCGCGCCAGCGGCGCCGGTGGCCAGCACATCAACAAGACCGACTCTGCCGTGCGCGTGGTGCACCTGCCCACCGGCATCGTGGCCGAATGCCAGGACGGGCGCAGCCAGCATGCCAACAAAGCGAAAGCGCTGCAGGTGCTGCAGGCGCGCATCCAGGAAAAGGAGCGCAGCGAACGCGCCGCCAAGGAAGCGGCCGAGCGCAAGGGGCTGATTGGCAGCGGCGACCGCAGCGACCGCATCCGCACCTACAACTTTCCGCAGGGGCGCCTGACCGACCACCGCATCAACCTGACGCTGTACAAGCTGCTGTATGTGATGGAGGGCGACTTGGGCGATGTGCTGCAGGCACTGGCCCACGCCCGCGAAGCCGAGCAGCTGGCGGAGCTGGAAGCGGGCAGCGTGTGACCGTCAAAGCAAGGCAGGCAGGGCATTCTGCGTTTTCAAGAATTCAGCATCAAAACAGCCTCCAGCGCTTGTCCAGCCTGCGCCAGCAGCTATTAAAACCATAGTGAACACCTTTTCGAACCAAGCGCAAACCCTGCCACAAACCCTGGTGCAGGCACTGGCCAGCGCACAAGCGAAAGGCCTGGAGCGCATCGACGCCCAGATGCTGCTGCTGCATGCGCTCGGCCGCCCGGACGCGGGCCGCGCCTGGCTGCTGGCACACGACACCGATGCGCTGGACAGCGCCGCGCAGGCCCGGTTTGCTGCCCTGTGCCAGCGCCGCCTGGACGGCGAACCGGTAGCGTACCTGACAGGCACTAAGGAGTTTTACGGCTTGGCGCTGCAGGTAGACGCGCGCGTGCTGGACCCGCGCGCCGACACCGAAACGCTGGTGGACTGGGCGCTGGAAGTGCTGGCCCCGCTGGCAGCGCCCCGCGTGCTGGACCTGGGCACCGGCAGCGGCGCCATTGCCTTGGCCTTGAAACACCAGCGTCCCACAGCGCAGGTCGATGCCGTCGATGCCAGTGCGGATGCCTTGGCGGTGGCGATGGCCAATGCAGTGCGCCTGCAACTGCCGGTGCAGTTTCACCAAGGCAGCTGGTTGCGCGGCATCAGCGGACTTTTTGACGCCATCGTTTCGAACCCGCCCTACATTGCGGCGGCCGACCCGCACCTGGCAGCGCTCAGGCACGAGCCGCTGCAGGCGCTGGCCAGCGGCGCTGACGGGCTGGACGACATCCGCACCATCGTTGTGCAGGCGCCCGCGCGGCTGGCAAATGGCGGCTGGTTGCTGCTGGAGCATGGCTGGGACCAGGCACCCGCCGTGCATGCGCTGCTGCGGGCGGCCGGTTTTGCCGCCGTGCAAGACCGCAAAGACCTTGCCGGCATCGTGCGTTGTTCGGGTGGACAGTGGCCAGGGGTGAAATAATCGGGCGTTGACCCGGCCCGTTCCGGCTTTTTTACAGGCCCTTTTTTCTTTCGGAGTTTTCCATGAGCGATATGCAAAGCGACACCCAGAAACGCATTGACGAACTCGTCAAATCCAGCCCGGTGCTGCTGTTCATGAAGGGCAATGCCAGCTTTCCGCAGTGCGGCTTTTCCGGCCGCGCCATCCAGATCCTCAAGGCCTGCGGCGTGGACCCCAAGGAAGTGACCACGGTCAACGTGCTGGACGACGACGCCATCCGCCAGGGCATCAAGGACTACAGCCACTGGCCCACCATTCCGCAGCTTTATGTCAAGGGCGAATTCATTGGCGGCTCGGACATCATGATGGAGATGTACGAGTCCGGCGAACTCAAGGAAGCGCTCGACAAGCGGGTTTGAGCCGCAGCGCAGCAGGTGCCCAGGCGCCCTGCTGCCGGCAGGACCCGCCAGACCGCCTTCGGGCGGTTTTTTTGCGCCTGCGTGGCTGCTGCCGCCCTGCGCCTGCGTGCACCCTGGCGGCCCCGGTCGGCACCGGCTGGCACAGGCCGGCCGCTACACTCGGCCCAGGTGCGCCGCCCCGGTGCACACCGCCCTTTGCCATGCTTGAGAATGCCCTGCTGATCCTGCTGCTGATTGCAGCCAGTTCCTTTTTTTCCGTTGCCGAAATCTCGCTGGCCGCCTCGCGCCGCCTGCGCCTGCGCCAGCTGGCCGACGAGGGCGATGCGCGTGCCGAGCGGGTGCTGCGCATGCAGGAGCAGCCGGGCGACTATTTCACGGTGGTGCAGGTCGGGCTGAACGCGGTGGCCATCCTGGGCGGCATCGTTGGCGAAGGCGCGCTGACGCCGCATTTTGTGGCGCTGTTCACTCTGTGGCTGGAACCGGCGCCGGCGCAGACCGCTGCCTTTCTGGCGTCGTTCTTTGTCATCACCTCGCTGTTCATCCTGCTGGCCGACCTGTTTCCCAAACGCCTGGCCATGACCGACCCCGAGCGGCTGGCGCTGCGCGTGGCGCGACCGATGGCGTTTTGCATTGTGGCGCTGCACCCGCTGGTGTGGCTCTACAGCCGCCTGGCCGATGGCATCTTTCATGTGTTCGGCCTGCCCACGCGGCGCGACGACCGCATCACCTCGGACGATGTGCTGGCCATGATGGAGGCCGGCGCCCGCGCCGGCGTGCTGCCCGAGCGCGAGCAGCAGGTGATTGCCAATGTCTTTGAACTGGACACGCGCATCGTTTCCAGCGCCATGTCGCAGCGCGAGCGCGTGGCGTTTTTTTTGCGCGACGACACCGACGCCATCATCCGCATCCGCATCGCCGCCGAGCCGTTTTCCAACTACCCGGTGTGCGAGGGCGACATCGACCATGTGGTCGGCTATGTGGAAGCCAAAGACCTGTTCCAGCGCGCGCTGAACAACCAGCCGATGTCGCTGGCCGGTGACAGCCTGGTGCGCAAGGCGCTGATCGTGCCCGACCGGCTGACGCTGTCCGAGGTGCTGGAGCAGTTCCGCCAGGCGCACGAGGACTTTGCCGTGGTGGTGAACGAGTACAGCCGCGTGGTTGGCGTGCTGACGCTGAACGATGTGATGAGCACCGTGATGGGCGACCTGATCGGCCCCGACGGCGAGGAGCAGATCGTGCGGCGCGACCAGGATTCGTGGCTGATCGACGGCATGACCCCCGTGGGCGATGTGCTGCACGCGCTGGCGCTGGACGCGCTGCCGCACGAGAACGAGTACGAAACGCTGGCCGGCTTTCTGATGGTGATGCTGCGCCGCGTGCCCCGGCGCACCGACAGCGTGGTCTGGGGAGGCTACAAGTTCGAGGTGGTGGACATGGACAGCTACCGCATCGACCAGGTGATGGTGACGCGCCTGGCAGAAGAAGGAAGCAGCAACAGCAGCACCGCCACGGTCACCCTGCCCGCCTTGCCGCAGGCGCCGCCCGCACTCTCGTGAACCTGGGGCCGGACCCGGCCCTGCCTGCAACGGGATTCATGGCTGGCTGGCTGAACCATGCCCATGCAGACACTGCCTCTGCACCAGGGAGGTTAGTAGCAAAAAGTGCCTCCAGCGCATATGCAGCCTGCGCCAGCAGCTCCTTTTTCGATAGCAAAATTCAATGCGTTCTGCTGCAGCACTGCAGCGCCGGCCAGGGCAAAAAGCTCAGCCGGTCAGCCGGTCAGCCGGTCAGCCGGCCATCGAACAGCCAGTTGCGCTGCGCGGCAAACACGGCATCGGGATAGGGTGCGCGCCCGCGGCTGCCGTTGTAGCGGCCCAGGGTCAGGAACAGGTCGCCGCGCTCGCGGTCCAGGTAATGGCGCAGGATGACGCAGCCAAAGCGCAGGTTGGTCTGCATGTGGAACAGCTTGGCCGGGTCGCCATCGCCGATCACGCGCGTCCAGAACGGCATCACCTGCATGTAGCCGCGTGCACCCACACTGGAGATGGCGAACTTGCGAAAGGCGCTTTCGACCTGGATCAAGCCCAGCACCAGCGACACGTCCAGCCCGGCACGGCGGCTCTCATACCAGACGGTCTGCAGAAAATCGCGCCGCACCTCCCACTCGGGCTTGCGCCGGCGCAGGCGTTCGCTCATGGTGCCCAGCCAGCGCAGGTACAGAAGGCGCGCTTCGGTGGAGGCAAATTCCGGCTCGGGCGGCGCCTCGTTGGAAATGGC
>JAGOCN010000073.1:3996-7500 GCA_017998735.1 Giesbergeria sp. | reverse complement strand
GCCAATGCATGCAGCGGAATGTCGGGGCGGCTCCAGGCATCGGGTGCGGGCGAGAGGTCGTCGGTGTTGGTTTCGCCAGTGACCTTGAACACGGTGAGCGTGATGCTTTCGGGCACTTCAGGCCGGCTGGTGAACCACTCGGCATCGGCCCAGCTTTGCAGCACGGCCTTGGCAAGGCTGTTGCCCTTGTCGGCCTTTTCCTTGACGTCGTGGAACTGGTCGAACATCAGCAATGTCTTTTTCAGCGCCTCGGCGGCCACGGGCGCCACTTCGGAGTCGTCCAGCAGGTCGATCAGCGGCGTGAGGTTGTAGCCGCCCAGCATGGTGCCCAGCAGGTGCGCGGCGCTGGCGCGGTCGATCAGCGGGCAGATTTCACTGCCGTGGGCCACGGCGGCGAGGTAGCTGGCCTTGACCTTGGCGGCGTCGTCCACCCCGGCCGGCACGCGGTGCGTGATCAGGTCCAGCAGCATGGCTTCTTCGCCCGCGGGCGGGTTCTTGAGCAGCTCGATCAGCTCGCCAGTCTGCTGGGCGGTCAGTGGCAGGGGCGGAATGCCCAGGGCTGCGCGCTCGGCCACATGATCACGGTACGCTTTCAACATGAATTTTCTCTCCGGGGGTTGCGTTCAAAAAGGGTGCGGGCGGGCTGGTCGCAAGCAGCCACGCTTGTTTGTCGTCATTTGGTGTCGGGCAGCTGCTCCAGCAGGCTGACCGGCGGGTTCTTGCGGATGGCCTCGGCCACCACCACCTGCTCGGCGCTCTGGCATTCGTCGGCCAGGCGCTGGCCCAGCTTCTGGTTCATCAGCATGGACTTGTTGGAAATCTGCAGCCACACCGCGCCGGCCTTGGTGTCTTCCAGCCGCACCGCGCCGGTGCTGGTGGTGACCGGTACCATGCTGTACTTGAAGCCCTTGCCTTCGACCATGAAGCGCCCCGGCGACGTGCTGTCGGCCGACACGTTCACAAAGGCGCCCAGCTCGCAGGCCATGCGCCCAACGTAAACGTTCTGGGCAATGACCAGCTCGGCCGGCGTGAGCGCTGCATCGGCAGCGATCAGGCCCGAAGCCACCTGGCCGGTCATGCTGCGCAGCTGCACGCGGCTGCTGGTGGCTTCGCCGGCACTGGCAGCCTTGGCGACCACCTGCTTCTTGGTGGCAGCGGCCTTGGGCTTGGCGGTTTTCACGGCTTTGGCGGGGGCCGCCTTGGCCTTGGCTGTGGAGGCAGCAGCCTTGGCGGGCGTCTTGGCATTGGCAGCGGCGGACTGGGCCAGCACCAGGCCGGGAGCAACGGCCAGCAGGGCAGAGAGGAGAAGGGTTTTCATGGACGGTGGTTCCTGCAATAAAGGGTTTCAGACAGCGGAAGGGATGACAAACCACTGTTTTACCGCAGGTGCCAGCGTTTTGCCCGTCTGGTGGGCACGTTCCAACACTTGCCAGAAGTAACGGTAGCTGGCACGGTCGTACAGATTTTGCTTGAAACTGATGGGAGCCCAATCAGCAGCTGCGCCGGCAGCTATGATTTCAGTAGCATTGTCAATTTCGTCCTGGGCAGGTGCAAAAGCGGCCAGGATGGGACGGATCTGCGCCGGGTGGATGCTCCACATGCGCGTGTAGCCCAGCTCCAGGGCGGCACGGCGGGCAGCGGCCTGCAGTGCCGCAACGTCGCTGAATTCGGTCACCACGCAGTGCGACGGCACCTTGCCGTAGGCATGGCAGGCCGAGGCCATCTCCAGCTTGGCACGCACCACCAGCGGGTGCGTGAACTGCCCGCCTGACCCCATGGCCGAGGCCGGAATGGCGCCGCCATGGGCCGAAACAAAGTCCATCAGCCCGAAACTCAGGCTTTGCACACGCGGGTGCGCGGCAATGGCAAAGGCGTGCTGCACGGCCAGGGACGACTCGATCAGCACATGCAGCGGCAGGGCCGCAGCACCGGCAGCGTCCAGGGCTGCTGCGGCCTGCTGCACATCGGCCAGCGTTTCCACCTTGGGCACCATCAGGTAGCTGAGCCGGTGGCAGGCGCGCCCGGCAATGGCTTCCACATCGGCAGCAAACGCAGCGTGACCGACCGGGTGCACGCGTGCCCCCACCCGCATGCCGGGCGCGGCGGCCAGCGCCAGTTCAATCACCAGCGCCGCGTGTTCGGCCTCGCCGCCCACGGGTGCGCCGTCCTCGCAATCGAGCGTCACGTCAAACACGCAGGCGCCGAACTCTTCGGCCATTTCGGCCTGCAGCACAAGGCTCTTGCGCATGCGTGCCTCCACGCCGCTGTAGTGGTCGCACACCGGCAGCGCCACCTGCCCGGCCTGGGAGCCCAGCAGGATGTCGCGCGGGTGCGGCGCCAAAGCAGCGCCTGCGGGCGCTTTCAGGGGGTCGGTTGCCACTGCCGGTGCGGTCAAGACGGTGAAGCCAAAAAAGCCGCAGCGCTCAAAGCAGGTGCTTGACGCCGTCCTGCTCGCCCTGCAGCTCTTCCAGCGTCTTGTTAATGCGCTCTTGCGAGAACGCGTCGATGTCCAGGCCTTCGACGACCTTGTATTCGCCGTTCTCGCAGGTCACGGGGAAACCGAACATGGTGTCCTTCGGGATGCCGTACTGGCCGTCCGACGGAACGCCCATGGTGACCCATTTGCCATGGGTGCCCAGCGCCCAGTCGCGCATGTGGTCGATGGCGGCATTGGCAGCGGATGCGGCCGACGACGAGCCACGCGCCTCGATGATGGCCGCGCCGCGCTTGCCCACGGTGGGCAGGAAGGTGTTGGCGTTCCATTCCTGGTCGTTGATCATCTTGGCAACGCTTTCGCCGTTGATGGTGGCAAAGCGGTAGTCGGCGTACATGGTGGGCGAGTGGTTGCCCCACACCGTCAACTTTTCGATGTCGGCCACGGCCTTGCCGGTCTTGGCGGCAATCTGGCTGGCGGCGCGGTTGTGGTCCAGGCGCAGCATGGCGGTGAAGTTCTTGCGCGGCAGGTCGGGTGCGCTCTTCATGGCGATGTAGGCATTGGTGTTGGCCGGGTTGCCGACCACCAGCACCTTGACGTCGCGGCTGGCGACTTCATTAAGCGCCTTGCCCTGCGCGGTGAAAATGGCGCCGTTGACGGCCAGCAGTTCGGCGCGCTCCATGCCGGGGCCGCGCGGGCGCGAACCGACCAGCAGCGCGTAGTCGGCGTCCTTGAAGGCGGTCATGGGGTCGTCGTGCGCGGTCATTTCCACCAGCAGCGGGAAAGCGCAGTCCTGCAGTTCCATCATCACGCCCTTGAGCGCCTTTTGCGGGCCTTCCACCGGCACTTCCAGCAGCTGCAGGATCACGGGCTGGTCCTTGCCGAGCATTTCGCCCGATGCAATGCGGAACAGCAATGCGTAACCAATTTGACCTGCAGCGCCGGTGACGGCCACGCGAACGGGCTTTTTGCTCATGGGAAAACTCCTGGTGGTGAAAAAGAGGGGAAAGGAAAAAGGGGCTGGAGATGCATGCCGGTGCGCGCCTGAATGCACTCGAAGTGCGGCCGAG
>JAGOCN010000073.1:0-3896 GCA_017998735.1 Giesbergeria sp. | reverse complement strand
GACGAGCTGGCGGCCGAAAACCTGGTGGTGCGCCGCCAGGGCAAGGGCACCTTTGTGGCCACGCATGCAGAGCACCATGTGCAGTACCGCTTTTTGCGCCTGCTGTCGGACACCGGCGATGCCAGCGAGGAAGGCCCGGCCGAGCGCCACATCCTGGAATGCCGGCGGGTGCGCTGCAGCGCCGACGTGGCACGCCTGCTGGGCCTGCGGGCGGGCGACCCGGTGGTGCAGGTGCGCCGCACCCTGTCGTTTGGCGGCACCCCCACCATCCTGGAAGACATCTGGTTGCCGGGCCAGGCCTTCAAGGGCCTGAGCGCAGAGCAGATGGCCAGCTACCCCGGCCCCACCTACGCCATGCTGGAGCTGGAATTTGGCGTGCGCATGGTGCGCGCCGAAGAAAAACTGCGCGCCGTGCTGCCCGATGGGGAACAGGCGCAGCTGCTGCAGGTCACACCGGGCACACCGCTGCTCAGCGTCGAACGCCTGGCTTACACCTACAACGATGTTCCCATGGAGTTACGGCGCGGCCTCTACCGCACCGACACCCACCATTACCGCAACAAATTGAACTGACTCTATTGGGGGATGTCGGCAAGGAGTAAGGATAAAAAAGACAATAGCGGCTGCGCCGTGCGGTCATATGTTGCATTGCAATAGAATTTTGTCTGTCCACGACGCACGAATTACCAAGCAGTTACATCCAGGAAAGCACTTGCCATGACCCCGATTGCCAAGAAAAGGCCCCAGTTCCGCAACCTCAATGCCTTTGGCGACCTGCCCAGCTACCGCTGGCCCATGGCCGCGCTGGTGTCGGGCATGCACCGCATCAGCGGCATGATCCTGTTCCTGCTGCTGCCTTTCATCATCTGGATGTTCGACACCTCGGTGTCCTCGGAAATCTCTTTCGCCCAGTTCACGGCGGCTTTCAACAACCAGCTCGGCTTCATGCCCGGCTGGACCATGAAGCTGGTGGCCCTGCTGCTCACCTGGGCCTACCTGCACCACTTCATTGCCGGTCTGCGCCACCTGACGATGGACATCAATCACGCTGCCGTGTCCAAGCAGTTTGGTCGCCAGTCCGCCGTGGCCGTGCTGGTGCTGAGCCTGGGCCTGACGCTGGCGCTGGGCCTCAAGCTTTTTGGTGCCTGGTAAAGCCCTTGCAGAGCGCCATTCCAGTTGCCAGCGCAGTGCGCCACCGCACTGCCTGCACCCTGTTTCAAGCCTAGAAAGAAGAAAACCATGTCCCAGAACTTTGGATCCGAGCGCCTTGTCGTGGGCGCGCACTACGGCATGCGCGACTGGCTGAGCCAGCGTGTCACTGCCATCCTGATGGCGCTGTTCACCGTGCTGGTGCTGGCGCGCCTGCTGCTCACCCGTGGCCCCATCGGCTACGACACCTGGGCCGGCCTGTTCACCCCGCAGTGGATGAAGGCGCTGACCTTTGCCGTCATTGCATCCCTGGGCTACCACGCCTGGGTGGGCGTGCGCAATGTGCTGATGGACTACGTCAAGCCTGTAAGCACGCGCTTGGTGCTGCAGGTCTTCACCATTGTCTGGCTGGTCAGCTGCGCCGGCTGGAGCGTCCAGGTTCTGTGGCGTCTGTAAGCGTTTCACCGATCAGTCGAGATTAAGGTCCAACACCCCATGAGTTACACCAAAGCCACCATCTCCAAGCGCAAGTTCGACGTCGTCATCATTGGCGCCGGCGGCTCCGGCATGCGCGCCGCCCTTGAGCTCTCGCGCGCCGGCCTCAACGTCGCCTCGCTGTCCAAGGTCTTCCCCACCCGCTCGCACACGGTTGCCGCGCAGGGCGGGGTTTCGGCCTCGCTGGGCAACATGGCCGAAGACAACTGGCACTACCACTTCTATGACACCGTCAAGGGCGGTGACTGGCTGAGCGACCAGGACGCGGTCGAGTTCATGTGCCGGGAAGCACCGAACGTGGTTTACGAGCTGGAACACTTCGGCATGCCGTTCGACCGCAACCCGGACGGCACCATCTACCAGCGCCCCTTTGGCGGCCACACCGCCAACTACGGCGAAAAGGCCGTGCAACGCGCCTGCGCCGCCGCCGACCGCACCGGCCACGCCATGCTGCACACGCTCTACCAGCAGAACGTCAAGGCCAAGACCAATTTCTTCGTCGAGTGGATGGCGCTGGACCTGATCCGCGACCAGGATGGCGATGTGGTCGGCGTGACCGCGCTGGAAATGGAAACCGGCGACCTGTACATCCTCGAAGCCAAGACCGTGCTGCTGGCCACGGGCGGCGCCGGTCGCATCTTTGCTGCCTCCACCAACGCCTTCATCAACACCGGCGACGGCCTGGGCATGGCGGCACGCGCCGGCATTCCGCTGCAGGACATGGAGTTCTGGCAGTTCCACCCCACCGGCGTGGCCGGCGCGGGCGTGCTGCTGACCGAAGGCTGCCGCGGCGAAGGCGCCATTCTGGTCAACAGCGAAGGCGAGCGCTTCATGGAGCGCTATGCACCCACGCTGAAAGACCTGGCACCGCGCGACTTCGTCTCGCGCTCGATGGACCAGGAAATCAAGGAAGGCCGTGGCTGCGGTCCGAACAAGGACTACGTGCTGCTGAAACTCGACCACCTGGGCGCGGAAACCATCCACAAGCGCCTGCCGTCGGTGTACGAGATCGGCATCAACTTTGCCAACGTCGACATCACACGCGAGCCCATTCCGGTGGTGCCCACCATCCACTACCAGATGGGCGGCATCCCGACCAACATCCAGGGCCAGGTGGTGACGCACAACGGCAGCGAAAACGCCATCGTCAACGGCCTGTATGCGGTGGGCGAATGCTCGGCCGTCGGTGTGCACGGCGCCAACCGCCTGGGCACCAATTCGCTGCTGGACCTGCTGGTGTTCGGCAAGGCCGCCGGCCGCCACATCGTCGAATTCACCAGGCACAACAGCACGCACAAGCCATTGCCTGTCGATGCGGCAGACCGCACCCTGGAGCGCCTTAACCAGCTGGAAGGCTCCACCGGCGGCATCTACTCGCAAACCCTGGCGAACGACATCCGCTCGACCATGCAGCAGCATGCCGGCGTGTTCCGCACCCAGGCCAGCATGGACGAGGGCGTGCACAAGGTGGCGGCGCTGCGCGAGCGCGTGGCCTCCATGGGGCTGCAGGACAAGTCCAAGGTGTTCAACACCGCACGCATCGAAGCGCTGGAAGTGGACAACCTGATCGAGGTGGCGCAGGCCACCATGGTGTCTGCCGCTGCACGCCACGAATGCCGTGGTGCGCACACGGTGTTTGAATACGAACACCCGGCCGACCACCCTACCGCTCCCCTGGGCCGTGACGACGTCAACTGGCTCAAGCACACGCTGTGGCACAGCGACAGCAACAGCCTGACCTACAAGCCGGTGAACCTGAAGCCACTGACCGTGGACAGCATTCCGCCCAAGGTTCGCACCTTCTGATCCGGCCCTTCCAAGAGAGAAGCACCATGTCAAAACGCACATTTCAAATTTACCGCTACGACCCGGACAAGGACACCAAGCCCTACATGCAGACCATCGAGGTCGAACTCGACGGCCACGAACGCATGCTGCTGGACGCACTGTTCAAGCTCAAGGCGCAAGACCCGGGCCTGTCGTTCCGCCGCTCCTGCCGCGAAGGCGTCTGCGGCTCGGACGCGATGAACATCAACGGCAAAAACGGTCTGGCGTGTCTCACCAACATGAACACGCTGCCCGGCACCATCGTTCTGAAGCCGCTGCCCGGCCTGCCCGTGGTGCGCGACCTGATCGTGGACATGACGCAGTTTTTCAAGCAGTACAACTCGATCAAGCCGTACCTGATCAACGACACGCCGCCGCCCGACAAGGAGCGCCTGCAGTCGCCCGAGCAGCGCGAGGAGCTCGAT
>JAGOCN010000072.1 GCA_017998735.1 Giesbergeria sp. | reverse complement strand
AGCCAGGAAAGCAAAAAATGAAAAAGCGAAAAAGCGAAGCAAAAAAGGAAGGCCTGTGCTGCCGTCTGCAGGGCGGCCGGCTCAGTCCGGCGGCCGCAGCATGCCGATGTGCGCAATGCCGTCTTCCAGGTATTCGTCCGTCACCGGCACAAAACCCTGTTCTGCGTAGTAGCGCTGCAAATGCGCCTGCGCGCTGATGCGCACCGCCCTGCCCGGCCAGACGCTGCGGCAGCGCTGCAGGCCTTCCTGCAGCAGCGCCCGGCCGGCGCCGGTACCGCGCAGTTCGGGCGCCACCACCACGCGGCCGATGGACGGCTCGGCGCCGTGCACGCCGGGGTCCACCACGCGCAGCACCGCGCCCAGCGCGCCGTCCGGGCTGCGCCCGAGCAGGTGCCAGGCGTGCTTGTCGGCGCTGTCGGGGTCCTGGTAGGGGCCTTGCTCCAGGATGAAAACCCGGCAGCGCAATGCCAGCGCATCGTGCAGCGCGTGCACGCCCAGGTCGTCAAAGCGCGCCCAGGTCCAGTGCAGTGCGGCGGGCATGGACAGAGCTTTGCGATGGGCGTTGCAATGGACGGCGCAGCGGCGGTGCAGCGGTGCTTTTCAGACCAGCCTGACCAGCTGCTTGCCGAAGTTCTTGCCCTTGAGCAGGCCCAGAAACGCCTCGGGCGCCGAGGCCAGGCCGTCGGTCATGCTTTCACGCGGGCGCAGCTTGCCGGCCGCCACCAGGCCGCCCAGCTCGGCCAGCGCTTCGGGCCAGACTTCCATGTGCTCGCTGACGATGAAGCCTTCGATCTTCATGCGGTTGACCAGGATGAGGGCCGGGTTGGTCATGGGCAGCGGCGCGCCGTCGTAGCCGGCGATCATGCCGCACAGCGCCATGCGCGAAAACGGGTTCATGCGCAGCATCACGGCGTCCATGATCCAGCCGCCGACGTTTTCAAAATAGCCGTCGATGCCGTCCGGGCAGGCGGCCTTGAGCGCCTTGGCCAGCGAATGGGTGTTGTTGTCGTGCTCGCGGTAGTCGATGCAGGCGTCAAAGCCCAGCTCGCTGGTGGCATAGCTGCATTTGTCCGGTCCGCCGGCAATGCCCACCACGCGGCAGCCGCGTGCCTTGGCCAGCGCGGCAAAGGCGCTGCCCACGGCGCCGCTGGCGGCACTGACCACCACGGTTTCGCCCGCCTTGGGGGCAATGATCTTCACCAGGCCATAGAAGGCGGTGACGCCCGGCATGCCGACGGCGCCCAGGTACTGGGACAGCGGCACATGCGTGGTGTCCACCTTTTTCAAGGCGCCGGGCTGGCTGGCATTGACCACGGCGTATTCCTGCCAGCCGCCCATGCCGGCCACCTTGTCACCGGCGGCAAACTTGGGGTGCCGGCTTTCCACCACCTCGCCCACGGTGCCGCCCTGCATCACCTCGCCCAGGTTCTGCGGAGCGGCATAGCTCTTGCTGTCGTTCATGCGGCCGCGCATGTAGGGGTCCAGGCTCAGGAAGTGGTGGCGCACCAGCACCTCGCCGTCCTGCAGTGCGGGGGTGTCGCTGGAGACCAGCTTGAAGTTGTCGGCCGTGGCTTCGCCTTCGGGGCGGTTGTCGAGCAGGATTTGCTGGTTCTGGGGCATGGTCTTCTCCTTGTGTTGCAAAAATGGTAGCTGCCGGCGCAGGCCCTGCCTGGGCTGGAGGCCGATCTGGCTCAAAACTTCAAAAAACCGGGTTGGGTCTGGCAAGGCAGCAGGTGGATGGCCTGGCCACCGCGCTGCGCGGTATGCCGAAGTTTTTCCTCTGCCTTGTTTGCTTGTTTGCTGGCTGCATGTCGCGTGCTTCAGCCATCGCCGGGCAGGGGCGCTTCACCCGCACCCTCTTTTTCGGCGCGGCGGTGCAGGTACTTGAAAGTGCCGGTGGCATGGCTGCACAGGCGCCCTTCGGCGTCGTACAGCGCGCCTTCGGCATAGGCCATGGAGCCGGTGCGGTGCAGCAGCTGGCCGCGCGCCACCAGCGCGCCGCGCGCCGGCTGCAGGAAGGAAGTCTTCATTTCAATGGTCACCACGCCGAGCGCGGGTGTGTCGCTGCGCGCCGCCACCGCCATGGCCACGTCCAGCAGCGCCATGGTGGCGCCGCCGTGCGTCACGCCAAAGGAATTGAGGTGCTCGGGCCGGGCCTGGTAGCGCAGTTCGGAGTGGCCGCTGTCCATGCGGTGCATTGTGAAGCCCAGGTGGCTGACAAAGGGAATCTCGACGCCGAAGTCCAGCGCACCCGGCGCCTGCACTGCGGCAGGGCTGCCCGCCATGCTCAGCCGCCCACCGCTGCGCTCACGCCGCCGTCCACCGCCAGCCACTGGCCGGTGATGTGCTTGCCGGCGTCGGACGCGTACAGCACGCACAGGCCCTTCAGGTCTTCGTCGTCGCCCAGCCGGCCCAGAGGCGCGTGCGCGGCCAGGGCTTCCTCGCCCATGGCCTTGAGCGTGCCCACCGTCATGCGGCTGGGAAAGAAGCCCGGGCAGATGGCGTTGACGCGGATGCCGTGGTGCCCCCATTCGCAAGCCAGTGCGCGTGTGAAATTGATGACCGCGCCCTTGGAGGTGTTGTAGGCCAGGGTTTTGAGGCCGCCCATGTTGCCGCCCAGCCCGGCAATGGAGGCGACGTTGATGATGGCGCCGCTGCGCCGCCCGATCATGCTGCGCTTGGCAATCTGCTGGCTGAGCAGAAAGTAGCCGCGCACGTTCAGGTTCATCACCTTGTCCCAGGCCTCGACCGGGTGGTCCTCGGCCGGGGCGCCCCAGGTGGCGCCAGCGTTGTTCACCAGAATGTCCACATCGCCCATGCGCTGCAGCGTTTCGTCCACCAGGTGCTGCACGCCCGCTTCCTGCGCGCAGTCGGCGGCAATCCAGCGGGCGTCAATGCCGCGCTCCTGCAGCTGCGCCGTGGCCTGCTCCAGGTCGTCCGCCTTGCGCGAACTGATGACCACGCGCGCGCCGGCCTCGCCCAGCGCCTGCGCCATCTGCAGCCCCAGGCCGCGCGATCCGCCGGTGACCAGGGCCGTCTTGCCGCTCAGGTCGAGCAATTGCTGAAGGGTGCGTGCCATGGGTGGGGGTCTCCTGTGACTGGGTGGGAATGGGGTTGCAATGCGCCGCGCCTGCCGGCGGCCCGTCTGCGCTGCTGCGCCGGAACACCGGCACAGCACAGACAGGCGAGCGGATTGTGGGCGGGCGCGCCAGCGCGGTCTGTCACGTGCGCGATTGAAGCCAGGCCGGCGCAGGGGCCGGTGCCTTGCGGGTGCCTGCGAGCGCAGGAAGGGCGGATTTCAGAATGCCGGCACTGGCGAACTGGGAGATTGAAAATGGCGAATTACAGAGGGCGGAGGGCGGCTGGCAGGCAATCCCCGCCCGCCCCGCTCCTTCATGCAAAGGGCTCAGGCGCCCTCGGGCGCAAAGCGCACGCGCAGGTAGGAAATGATCTTGTCCGAGTCGTACAGCCAGCGCGTGTCGCCGTTGGGCTGGGTGATTTTCAGGCAGGGCACCTTGGCCTGGCCGCCGCGCTTCATCAGTTCGGTGCGCGCCGGGCCGGGCTGCTGGGCGTCGATGCGGGCAATCTGCGGCAGCGCCAGCCGGTGCATTTCCTGGCGCACCTTGATGCAGAACGGGCAGGTCTGGTACTGGTAGAGCGCCAGGTCCTTGCAGGCGGCGTCCACCTTGGCCTGATCGGCTGTCGCACGCGCCAGGGCCTTGGGCCGGGTCAGGGTTTCCTTGAGCAGCATCACCGGGCCCAGCACGGTGCGCACGCCCCGGAAGAAATAGCGGATAAAAATTTTCATGGCCGATTTTAGGGAGATGGCGCCGCGCCGCGCCTGGACCCAATCCGGGGTCGGCACACCGAAGGGCATGAATCCCGGTGGCCTGACTGGTTTTTCAAACCCTCTTAAGGTGCGCTGCATGAACCCCCTGAGCCCCAAAAAACTGCTGAAGACCAAATGGACCGCGCTGCACCCGGTGCACAAGGACAAGCACTTTCTGGTCACCAAAGTGGTGCTGCCCGAAGTGGAAGGCGCAAAAATCGAATGGGTGGAAATCGAGGCGGTGTTTTCGCAGGCGCGCCAGACCCTGGCCTGGCGCGCGCTGCAGGACGACACCGTGTGGGCGCAGGGCTGGGTGTAACGTGTGCCTTTGCCCTGCCCCCCTGAAAGAGCCCCCATGCAGAACCTGACCGGAACGCTGGCGCAGGCAGACCCCTGCCTTGCGCTGCCTTGCCTTGCAAACCCGCCGCGCACCGTGCGCCTGCCACGCCGCCCGCGCCAGCCGTGGCAGCACCGCATGCGCCTGGGGCTGGTGCTGTGGGCGGGAATCACTTTGGGAGGATGGGCCATGGCCGTGGAAGAAGCCCCGTTTGAACTGCTGGCCAAAGGCGGCAAGGACGGCGAACTGCAGCTGCGCCGCTACGGCGCCACCATCGTTGCCGAAACCCTGGTGGAAGGCGACCGCGATGCCGCCTCCACCCAGGGTTTCAAGGTGATTGCCGATTACATCTTTGGCAACAACCAGGCGGCCGGCCCGCCGTCGCAGGCGTCTGGCGGCAAGGCTTCTGGCGGCACGCCATCTGAAAAAATCGCCATGACCGCCCCGGTGGTGGCCGAACCCCTGAACCGCTCGCAAAAGATTGCCATGACCGCGCCGGTGACGGCAGAGCCGGTGGGCGGCGCGGCAGCGCAGGCGTCGCTGAACGATGCCACCCGCTGGCGCATCCATTTCGTCATGCCGGCCCAGTACACGCTGGGCACCCTGCCCCGCCCCAACAACCCTGCCGTGCAGCTGCGCGAACTGCCGCCCACCGTGCTGGCCGTGGTGACGTACTCGGGCCTGAACACGGCAGCGCGCGTGCAGCAAAAAACCGAGGAGCTGCAGCGCTGGATTGCGTCGCGCAACCTGCAGCCGCTGGGCGCGCCGCAGCTGGCGCGCTACGACCCGCCGTGGACGCTGCCGATGTGGCGGCGCAACGAGGTGCAGGTCCAGGTGCGCGAGCCCTGAGCGGTCGTTGAAAGAACCCGGCGGGCGATGTGTGCATGCCCACCGTTTTTTTCAATCCCGCAGCACGCGCTGCGCCACCGGCGCGTAACCATGGTTCAGCGGCCCGTGGCCGTGGCCGGTGTGCACATCGGCCCCGGCGGCAATCGCGCCCAGGATGTAGGCGCGCGCCTGCTCCACCGCCTGCGGCAGCGGCAGGCCCAGCGCCAGGTGCGCGGCAATGGCGGCCGACAGCGTGCAGCCGGTGCCATGGCCGTTGTGCGTGGCAATGCGCGGCGACTGCAGGCGCAGGCGCCCGCCGCCGGCCATGGCCAGCACGTCCACCACCAGGTCGCCCGGCAGGTGCCCGCCCTTGAGCAGCACCGCCGGCGCGCCCAGCGCCAGCAGCGCGCTGGCGGCTTCGTCCAGCGCATCGGCGCCGTCAATGCTGCGGCCCAGCAGCAGCGCCGCTTCGTCCAGGTTGGGCGTGATGACGGTGACCCGCGGAAACAGCTCCTGCACCAGCACGCCCACCGTCTCGTCCGCCATCAGCCGGTCGCCGCTGGTGGCCACCATCACCGGGTCGAGTACCACCTGCAGCATCTGGTGGCGGGCAATGGCCTTGACCACCACGCGCACCACTTCGGGGTCGTGCAGCATGCCGATCTTCACCGCGTCCACGCCAATGTCCTCGGCCACGGCGTCGATCTGCGCGCGCAGCATGTCGGGCGGAATGCCGTGGATGGCGCGCACGCCCTGGGTGTTTTGCGCGGTGATGGCGGTGATGGCCGTCATGCCGTAGCAGCCGAGCGCGCTGAAGGTCTTGAGGTCGGCCTGGATGCCGGCGCCGCCGCCGCTGTCGGAGCCGGCAATGGAAAGCACCCGGGCATAGCGTGCGGGACGGGTGGCCACAGAAGAGGTTGGGTTCATCGTAAAAATTATGGCCTATGCACCCGCCCGCGGTGGGCACCTGCGGCTTGTGCTGTAATTCTTGCCAGGACGAAACAGGGGTGTCCCGCCACTTTGGATGGTGCGGACTGAGAAACACCCTGGGGCAGCCGCAGCGCAGCAGTGCCGCCCCGTTACCCGATCCAGGTCATGCTGGCGTGGGGAGTTTCCATCACCGGCACCTGCCCGTTTTGTCCGTGTAGCCACACCAACGGACAACGATGACGACTGCCCCACTTTCCTCTGCACCTCGAACTTCCTTTGCCATTCTGGGCGCCGGCCTGATGGGCCGGCTGCTGGCTGTGACATTGGCACGCGCCGGCCATGCAGTGACCGTGCACGAGGCGCAGGACGCCTCCGGCCAGGGCAGCGCCGCTCGTGTGGCCGCCGCCATGCTGGCGCCGCTGGCCGAGTCGGCCGTGACCGAGCCGGGCGTGGTGCGCATGGGCATGCATGCGCTCACCCGCTGGCCACAATTGCTGGCGCAGCTGCAGATGCCGGTGTTTTTTCAGCAAAACGGCACGCTGGTGGTCTGGCACCGCCAGGACGCCCAGGAAGCCGCACGCCTGCGCCTGCAGTTTGAAACCACCCATGCCGCGCTGCCGACCCTGCCGGCCATGCAGGCATTGGGCAGCGAAGGCGTGGCGCAGGCCGAGCCGGCACTGGCGGGGCGCTTTGCCCAGGGCATGTACCTGCCCGGCGAAGGCCAGCTGGACAACCGCCAGCTGCTGGCCGCGCTGGCGCACGCAATGGAGCAGCTGGGCGTCGATGTCCACTGGAACTCGCCCAACGACCCCAGCAACTTTGCCCCCGGCACGCCCGGCCAGCCCGACTGGCTGCTGGACTGCCGTGGCCTGGGCGCGCGCACCGCATGGCAGGCGCTGCGCGGCGTGCGCGGCGAAGTGCTGCGGGTGCATGCGCCCGAAGTGAGCTTGCAGCGCCCAACGCGCCTGGTACACCCGCGCTACCCGCTCTACATCGCGCCCAAGGAAGACCACCTGTTTGTCATTGGCGCCACCGAAATCGAGTCCGAAGACCTGTCGCCCGCCAGCGTGCGCTCGGCGCTGGAGCTGATGAGCGCGGCGTACGCGGTGCATTCCGGCTTTGCCGAGGCGCGCATTGTTGAAATCGCCACCCAGTGCCGCCCCACCTTGCCCGACAACCTGCCCGCCATCCGCCAGAGCGCCAGGCGCGTGCTGGAAGTGAACGGCTTGTACCGGCACGGCTTCATGATTGCACCGGCCCTGCTGGACGTGGTGCTGGAGCTGCTGCAGACCGGCCGCTCCCCCCTTGCCGCCACCTTTGACCTGAACCTGGAACTGCAGGGCGCTCTGGGCGCACCTGCCTTGCACTGATTTTTTGCCATGCACATCACCATCAACCAAACCCCCCATGCGCTGCCCGACGGCGCCACCTTGCTGGACGCGCTGGCCGCCCTGGGCGCCAGGCCGCCCTTTGCCGTGGCCGTCAACACCGCCTTTGTGCCCAGCGCCGAACACGCACGCCACCTGCTGCAGGACGGCGACAGCGTGGAAGTCATTTCTCCCGTCACCGGCGGCTGATGCCGCGCACTGCCATGCAAACCATTTCCGATTTCACCCCTGAGCCTTCCGCCAGCCACAGCCACAGCACCAGCGCCGATGCACTGGTGCTGTACGGCCAGACCTTTCAAAGCCGGCTGCTGCTGGGCACC
>JAGOCN010000071.1 GCA_017998735.1 Giesbergeria sp. | reverse complement strand
GGCGTTGGCCTTGGCGTTGGCAGCACATGCCTGAAACCCTGCCGCCGGCGTTGGCCGCAGAGCGGGCGGCCGAGCAGGCGGTGCGGCGCAACAGCACCGTCGGCCTGGCGCTGGCGCTGGTGGGGGCGGTGGCTTTCAGCGGCAAGGCGATCATCGTCAAGCTGGCCTACCGGCACGGCGTCGATGCGGTCACGCTGATCATGCTGCGCATGCTGTTTGCCCTGCCGATCTTTGCCGCCATGGCCTGGTGGGCCAGCCGGGACAAGGCGCCGCTGGCCCGGCGCGATTGGCTGGGGGTGCTGGGGCTGGGCGTGTCGGGCTACTACCTGGCAAGCTTTCTGGACTTTGCCGGGCTGGCCTACATCAGCGCCAGCCTGGAGCGGCTGATCCTGTACCTCAACCCGACCCTCGTGCTGCTGCTCGGCTGGGCGGTGTACGGGCGCGGTATCCGGCGCGGGCAGGCGCTGGGCATGGCCATCAGCTACTGCGGTGTGGTGCTGGTGTTCGGCATCGAGGCGCGGCAAGGCCAGGGCAGCGGCGCTGCCTGGGGCGCCGCGCTGGTGTTCCTGAGCGCTTTGAGTTACGCCATCTACCTGGTCTACAGCGGCGAGCTGGTGCAGCGCCTGGGCGCGGTGCGGCTGGTGGGGCTGGCCACCACGGTGGCGTGCGGCTGCTGCCTGCTGCAGTTCGTGCTGCTGCGGCCGCTGTCGGCCGCCTGGCTGGTGGCGCCCGAAGTGCTGTGGCTGTCGGTGCTGAACGCCACGCTGTGCACGGCGGCGCCGGTGCTGATGGTGATGATGGCGGTCGAGCGCATTGGCGCCAGCGCTGCGGCGCAGGCCGGCATGGTCGGGCCGCTGTCGACCCTGCTGATGGGCGCGTGGCTGCTGGACGAGCCGTTCACGCCGTGGGTGGTGGGCGGCACCGGGCTGGTGATCGCGGGCATTTATGTCTTCGGCCGCAGCGCCCGGCCCCTGGGGCGCGCAGCCTGATGCGCAATCGGGTGCAATCGGCACCCTGTGTTTGTGCGGCTGGCCTGTGGTTGCGGCGAAAATCAACCCCTTCACTGGAGAATGACAATGGACTTGGGAATTGCAGGCCGCTGGGCCTTGGTGTGCGGTGCCAGCCGGGGGCTCGGTTTTGGCTGTGCCAAAGCGCTGGTGCAGGAGGGCGTGAACGTGGTCATCAACGCCCGCGATCCCGCCGCATTGCAGCAGGCTGCTACTGTATTGATAGCTGCTGGCGCAGGCACAGCAAGCGCTGGAGGCCAAAAAGACCAAAAACCCAAGGTGCTGCTGGTGGCCGCCGACATCACCACCGAGGCCGGCCGCGCAGCAGCGCTGTCGGTGCCGGGCGGGCCGGGCAGCGCCTTTGACATCGTCGTCACCAACGCCGGCGGACCGCCGCCCGGCGACTTTCGCGAATGGGACCGGGACACCTGGCTGCGCGCCCTGGACGCCAACATGCTGACCCCCATCGAACTCATCCGCGCCACGGTCGACGGCATGGCGGCGCGCGGCTTTGGCCGCATCGTCAACATCACCTCCAGCGCGGTCAAGGCGCCCATCGACATCCTGGGCCTGTCGAACGGTGCGCGCAGCGGCCTGACCGGTTTTGTCGCCGGTGTGGCTCGGGGCAGCGTGGCGCGCCACGGCGTGACGCTGAACAACCTGCTGCCGGGCAAATTCGACACCGACCGTTTGACCGCCACCTTTGCCGCCAGCGCCGCGCAGTCCGGGCGCAGCACCCAGCAGGTGCGCGAAGCGCAGCAGGCGGCGGTGCCGGCCGGGCGCTTTGGCACGGCGCAGGAGTTCGGCGCCATCTGCGCCTTTCTGTGCAGCGTGCACGCGGGCTACATCACCGGGCAGAACGTGCTGCCCGATGGCGGCTTCTACCCCGGCACGTTTTGAGCTGCATGGGGGCGGCAGCCTCTGACCGGGGCGCCTGCCAAAATGCCTGCCGCAGTGCCCGCAGTGCCCCGGTGCAGAAACCTGCACCCGCACCATGAAGAAACTGCCCCTTTTCCTGCACTCCGGCACCGGGACGGACAAGACGCCGGCCACCTTGGCGCGGCCGCGCCTGGCCATCTGGACGCTGACCGCCGTCTTTGTGCTGGTGCTGGGCATTGGCACGGCCTCGCTGCTGGGCAGCCTGCGGCGTGCGGCATTGACCGATGCCCAGTCTCAGGTGATGCGCTTTGCCGCCGTGGCCGGCACGGTGCTCAACCGCACCTTCCTGTCCATCGACATGCTGCTGGTCAGCACCGACGACCTGCTCGACCTGTCCACCCTGATGGTGGGCTGGGAGCGCGGCAACGCCACCAGCGCGCTGCTGCGCAGCACCCTGCGCCAGATGCAGACCGTGCGCACGCTGGTGCTGCTGGACGCGGGCGGCAAGGTGCTGGCCTCGTCCGACCCCGAAGGCGCGCGCCTGAAACTGAAGCTGCCCGCGGACCTGCTGCCCGGCCTGCGCATGGCCACCGCGCCGGCGCTGGTGGTCAGCGCCCCGGCCACCGGCGGCGCCGACATCGGACAGGTGCTGTACTTTGCGCGCTACTTCCAGCTGGCCAGCGGCGAGCGCATCGTGGCCGTGGCCGAAGTGCCGGTCAATGCCCTGCTGCCCATGATGGCGCAGGGCGTGGACATCGAGGGGCTGGAGGTCACGCTGGAACGCGGCAATGGCGCACTGCTGCTGGGCCTGCCGCAGTCCAGCGCGCAGGCCAGCGACCGCCAGCGGGTGCTGCCGCTGGCAACCCACACCGGAACCGCACAGTCCGGCACCGTGCAGTCCGGCGCCGGCTGGGACCGGCCGGCGCGCCTGAGCCAGCTGCCCGGCCTGGTGGTGACCAGCACGGTCCTGTACCACAACCTGTGGCTGACCGCCAGCCTGCCCCTGAAGGAGGCACTGCAGCCCTGGCAGGGTGAACGCCGTTCGGTGCTGGTGCTGGCCCTGCTGCTGGTGCTGCTGGTGCTGCTGGGCGGTGGCTTGGCGCAGGCGTATTTCACCCGCGCCCGGCGTGCCCGTCATGCGCTGGCCGATGCCAAGACCACGCTGGACCAGGCGCTCGAATCCATGGTCAGCGGCTTTTTGCTGCTGGACGCCGAGCGCCGGGTGCTGCAATGGAACCGGCGTTTCGAGGAATTCTTTCCCTGGCTGATCTCCACCATGGCCCCGCAGGTGCCCTTCAGGCGGGTGCTGGAAGCCACTGCCACCTACCACCTGCCGCAGGCCGGCAGCCAGCAACTGCAGCAGTGGCTGGAGCGGCGCCTGCAGCTGCAGTCCAGCAGCCAGGGGCCGCACGAGCAGACCCTGCCCAATGGCCGGGTGGTGCAGATCATCGAGCGCGCCACCCCGCAGGGCGGTGTCGTGATCAGCTACCAGGACGTGACCGACCTGCGCCGCGCCAGTGCCGAGATCGAGACGCTGGCCTTCTACGACCCGCTGACCGGCCTGCCCAACCGGCGCCTGCTGCTGGAGCGGCTGCGCCAGGCGCTGCAGCAGGCGGCGGGCTCGGGGTGCTTTGGCGCGGTGCTGTTTCTGGACCTGAACCAGTTCAAGGTGCTCAACGACACCCAGGGCCACGAGGTCGGCGACCTGCTGCTGCAGCAGGTGGCCGAGCGCCTGCGCCTGGGCGTGCGCGAGACGGACACCGTGGCCCGGCTGGGCGGCGACGAATTTGTCGTGCTGCTGGTGGACCTGGCGCCCGACAGCGGCGCCGCCGTGGCCCAGGCGCAGCGCCTGGGCGACAAGCTGATGGCCAGCCTGTTGCAGCCCTACGCGCTGGGCGCGCACCCCTACCAGGGCAGCTGCAGCATGGGCGCCACGCTGTTTGGCCAGGGCGAACAGCTGGCCGCCGAGCTGCTCAAGCAGGCCGACATTGCGATGTACGCGGTCAAGACGCAGTCGCGTGGCAGCGGCCTGTGTTTTTTCGACCCGCAGATGCAGGCGCTGATCAGCCAGCGCGCGCAGCTGCAGGCCGACCTGCGCCAGGCGCTGGAGCGCCATGAGCTGCTGCTGTACTACCAGCCGCAATATGCGCTGGACGGGCGCATGGTGGGCACCGAGGCGCTGCTGCGCTGGCGCCACCCGACGCACGGCATGGTGGCGCCTGCCGAATTCATTCCCATGGCCGAAGAGTGCGGCCTGATCGTGCCGATTGGCTGGTGGGTGCTGCACAGCGCCTGCGAGCAGCTGGCGCGCTGGCGCAGCGACGCTGCGCATGCGCACCTGAGCGTGTCGGTCAACGTCAGTGCGCGCCAGTTTCGCCAGAGCGACTTTGTGGCGCGGGTCACGCAGGCGGTGCGCAAGAACCATGTGCGCCCGCAGCGCCTCAAGCTGGAACTGACCGAGTCGCTGGTGATCGACAGCGTGGACGACACCGTGGCCAAGATGCTGCAGCTGCGCCAGATGGGCGTGCAGTTTTCGGTGGACGACTTTGGCACCGGGTACTCGTCGCTGGCCTACCTGACGCGGCTGCCGCTGCACGAGCTCAAGATCGACCAGTCGTTCGTGCGCAACCTCGGCCAGCGCCCGACCGACGACGTGATCGTGCAGACCATCATCGGCATGGCCAGCAACCTGGGGCTGGAAGTGATTGCCGAAGGGGTGGAAACGCAGGAGCAGAAGAATTTTCTGGCCCGCCACGGCTGCCTGCTGTACCAGGGCTACCTGCTGGGCCGCCCCATGCCGGTGGCCGAACTGGAGGCGCTGGCGCACCAGCCGGCAGGCTTTGCCGCCACGCTCCACAAGCTGCCCTGACTGCGGGCCGGCCGGCTGGCCGGCTGGCGGCACGCAGGTTGGCATATTTTGGCAAAAAGTGCCTCCAGCCCATGCCCAGCCTGCGCCAGCAGCTCATCTTTCAATAGCAAAAACAACGGTTTGCTGCAGACGGCAGGCAAACCGTTCAGTGCTTCAATGCAGCAGCCCGCTAACGCCGCGAGGACGACACCACGATGCCGCCCACGATCAGCACAAAGGCGCCCGCGTGGTACCAGTGCGGCACCTCGCCCAGAAACACCGCCGACAGCAGCGCCGCAAACAGCGGCGTCAGGTTGGTGAAAAACCCCGCCACCGCCGGCCCGACACGCTGCACGCCCATGCCCCAGCAGCGGTAGGCAATGATGGCCGGCCCGACCGCAATGAACAGCAGTGCCAGCACCAGCGGCGTGCCCCAGACCACTGGCGCAGGGCTGCCCAGCGCCCATTCGCCGCCCGCCAGCAGGCCGGACCAGCCCACGCCAAACACCAGCTGCGCCATCAGAAAATGCGCCCAGTGGCCGCGCAGCCCGTCCGCGCCGTTTTCACGGTCCGCAGCGCTCGCAGCGCTCGCACGGTCCGCGCCGTCTGCACTGTCCGTCCCGTTTGCGGGTGCACGGGCAGCAGGCACCAGCAGCCAGCTGTACAGCGACCACGACAGCGTGGCCAGCAGCATGAACAGGTCGCCCGGCACCAGCCGCAGCGCCAGCAGCGCGCTCCACTGGCCCCGGCTGAGCACCAGCAGCACGCCCAGCATGGACAAGGCTGCGCCAGCGGCCTGGCGCCGCGTGATGCGCAGCCCGAAAAACAGCGTGCCCAGCGCCAGCATCCACAGCGGCATGCTCGAACCCACCAGCGTCACGTTGAGCGGGGTCGAGGTCTGCAGCGCCATGTACTGCAAGGTGTTGTACAGGCCGATGCCCAGCAACCCCAGCAGCGCGTAGTGCCGCCACTGGCGCCACAGCGCGCTGGCCGGGCGCAGCACGCCCGCCGCCAAGGGCAGCAGCAGCACAAAGGCCAGCGACCAGCGCAGCAGGTTCAGCAGCACCGGAGGCACCAGCTCGTGCACCATGCGCCCGACCACCGCGTTGCCGGCCCACAGCAGCGGCGCCAGCGACAGCAGGACCACGGTGCCAGGGGTGAGCCGGGAAGTCATGAAAAAACAGCAGAAACGGGAATGGCCATGGAAGGAATGAAAAACCGTTGTGCTTCAAAAAAAGGAGCGCCCGGCGCAATCAGCACAAGCGCCGGAGCCCGAAAAAGCTGTTTTTTTCAGGCAGCTGCATGGCCATCCATGCCATCCATGCCAGCCAGGCAAACCGCCTTGCCTGCCCCTGCGCCGGGCGCTTCAGACGCGGGCCGCCTTTTCGCGCAAGCGGCTGGGCGCCAGCACGCCGGCATTTTCCAGGATCGGGTAGGCAATCGAGCACAGCAGCGAATTGATGCGCCGCAGGTCGCTGATCAGGTCGATGTGCAGCGAACTGGTCTCGATGCTGTGCATGGTGTTGTCCGCCAACCGCGCCAGGTGCGAGTCGGAATAGGCGCGTTCCAGTTCGCGAAAGCGGGTTTTTTCCTGCAACAGTTTTTCGGCATCGCGCACATTGCCGTTCAGGAACACGCTCATCGCCAGCCGCAGGTTGTCCAGCAGGCGCGCATGCAGTTCGCTGATTTCCTGCACGCCGGCAGCAGAAAACTGCCGCCCCTTGAGGATTTTCTTGGTCTCGATGTCGGCCAGCACGCGCTCGATGATGTCGCCGATCTGCTCCATGTTGATGGTGAAGCTGATGATGTCGGTCCAGCGCTGGCCCTCGCGCTCGTCGAGTTCGGCGCGCGAGATCTTCGTCATGTAGTACTTGATGGCCGAATACAGGTTGTCCACCGTGTCGTCCAGCCGGCGCAGCTCCTGCGACAGCTTCATGTCGTCGTTGCGCAGCACGGTGTACATGCCCTGCAGCATGGTCTCGACCACATCGGCCTGGTGCAGCGCCTCGCGCGCCGCGCAGGAAATCGCCAGCGACGGCGTGGCCAGCGCCGAGGGGTCCAGGTGGTGCGGGCGCATGTCCGGCCCCACACCGGCCACTTCGCGCGGCAGCATGCGCTCCACCAGCCGCGCCACCGGCGTGGCAAAGCCGATGCACACCAGCGCCATCACCGAGTTGAAGGCCAGGTGGAACAAGACCACCAGCGAGGCGGCGTTGTCCACCAGCGGGCCGATGTACAGCAGCCAGGGCTTGACCAGCGGCGCCATCAGCAGCACGCCCACCAGCTTGAAGATCAGGTTGCCCAGCGGCACCTGGCGCGTGGCGACGTTGGCGCGCAGCGTGGTCAGCACCGCCAGCAGGCCGCCGCCCAGGTTGGCGCCCAGCACCAGCCCCAGGCCCACCAGCACCGGAATGCCGCCCGAGCCGACCAGCGTGGCGGTCAGCAGCACCGTGGCCAGGCTCGAATAGGTGACCAGCGCCAGCAGGGTGCCGGTGGTGATCTCCAGCAATATGTCGCTGGTCAGCGCGCTCAGGATGGCGCGCACCGCGTCGGCCTGCGTCAGCACCGTGGTGGCTTCCTTGATGAGGCTGAGCGCCAGCAGCATCAGGCCCAGGCCGATGAACACCCGCCCGACCCGGCCCAGGGTGGTGTCCTGGCGCGGCAGGTACAGCACCACGCCGGCAAAGATGAACAACGGCGACAGCCACGACAGGTCGAGCGAAAACACCACCGTCATCACGCTTGAACCCACGTCGGCGCCCAGCATCACCGCCAGCGCCGCCGGCAGCGCCATCAGCCCCTGGCCGACAAACGACGAAACGATCAGCGCGGTGGCCGTGCTCGACTGCACCACCGCCGTCACGCCCACGCCCGACAGCGCCGCCTTGAGGGGTGTGCGCACG
>JAGOCN010000070.1 GCA_017998735.1 Giesbergeria sp. | reverse complement strand
TCAACGCCAATGAAATTCTGGTCAGCCTGATGCTGGTGTACATCGCCACGCTGGTGCTGGGCTACCTGGTGTTTGGCCCCTGGAAAGACCCGATGGGCTACAACTTTCCGCAAACCCGCATGTTTGAGAAAGTGACGCAGATTCCGCGCCTGATGGCCGGCTCGCGCATGAACCTGGGCGTGCTGCTGGCGCTGGCCGGGGTGGTGGCGCTGTGGATTTTTCTGTTCCGCACCCGCGCCGGCTTTGCGCTGCAGGTGGGCGGCATGGCGCCGGCGGCGGCGCGCTACGCCGGGTTTTCATCGCGCCGGGCGCTGTGGACAGCGCTGCTCATTTCGGGCGGCGCGGCCGGCCTGGCCGGTGCGCTGGAAGTGGCGGGGCCGATCGGCCAGCTCACGCCCTACGTGCCGGCAGGCTACGGCTTTGCCGCCATCATCGTCGCCTTTGTGGGGCGCCTGCACCCGGTGGGCATGGTGTTTTCAGCACTGTTGATGAGCATGTTCTACATCGGCGGCGAACTGGCGCAGTCGCGCATGGGGTTGCCCAAATCGCTCACCGGCGTGTTCCAGGGGCTGCTGCTGTTCACGCTGCTGGCCTGCGACACGCTCATCGCCTACCGCGTGCGCTGGGTGCGCCGCGCGCCGGTGCCTGCCATGCCTGGAGTGCCTGCTGCCATGCCACCGGCGGCCCCGGTGGCAACTGCCACTGCCACTGCCAAGGGAGGGCGCTGACATGGAGTCGTATGCACTGCTGGTGGGCGCCACGCTGAGCGCCGGCACCGTGCTGGCACTGGCCGCGCTGGGCCTCTTGATCAACGAAAAAGCCGGCATCGTCAACCTGGGTGCCGAAGGCATGATGCTGTGCGCCGCCATTGCCGGCTTTGCCGTCACGGTGCACACCGGCAGCACCTGGCTGGGTTTTGCTGCCGGCATGGCCGCCGGCGCGCTGCTGGCTGCGGTGTTTGGCGTGCTGGTGATCTGGCTGGGCACCAACCAGTACGCCACCGGGCTGGCGCTCAGCCTGTTTGGCGTCGGTTTTTCGGCCTTTGTCGGCATCAACTATGTGCAGGCCAAGCTGCCCGAGCTGCCCAAGTACGCCATTCCCGTGCTGGGCGACCTGCCGCTGGTGGGCCCGGCGCTGTTTCGCCAGCACCCGCTGGTGTACGGCACCGTGGTGCTGGCCGGGGCGCTGGTGTGGTTTTTGTACCGCACGCGCGCCGGCCTGGTGCTGCGCTCGGTGGGCGAATCTCCCCAGTCGGCGCACGCGCTCGGCTACCCGGTGCGGCGCATCCGGCTGGCGGCGGTGGTGGCGGGCGGGGCGCTGTGCGGGCTGTCGGGCGCGTACATTTCCACGGTTTACACGCCCCTGTGGGTCGAGGGCATGGTGGCCGGGCGCGGCTGGATTGCGCTGGCGCTGACCACCTTTGCCACCTGGCGGCCGGCGCGTGTGCTGCTGGGCGCTTATTTGTTTGGCGGCGTGACCATGCTGCAGTTTCACTTGCAGGCCAGTGGCGTGCAGGTGGCCAGCCAGCTGCTGAGCATGCTGCCTTACCTGGCCACCATCGTGGTGCTGGCGCTGATTTCGCGCAACCCGGCCTGGATCCGCATCAACATGCCGGCCTCGCTGGGCAAGCCGTTCTACCCTGGCTCCTGAGGCCGGGCGCGGCCGCCCCGGTGTTGTTTTTGCCATTTTTGACCTGTTTTTGACTTGAAGGAAATCCGATGACAAACCTGCACAAACGCGCCGCGCTGATCAAGGCCGCTGCCCTGACGGCGGTGGCCGCTGCCGCCCTGGTGGGCTGCGGCAAGAAGGACGAGGCGGCCCCGGCCGCAGCAACGCCCGCACCTGCTGCCACTGCTGCGGCCCCGGCCGCACCGCTCAAGATGGCGTTTTTGTATGTCAGCCCGATTGGCGACGGTGGCTGGACCTACCAGCACGAGCTGGGCCGCCGCGCAATCCAGGAAAAGTTCGGCGACAAGATTGAAACCTCCTTTGTCGAAAGCGTGCCCGAAAGTGCCGACGCCGAGCGCGTGATGCGCGACATGGCCGGGCAGGGCAACCAATTGATTTTTGCCACCAGCTTCGGCTACCAGGAATTTGTGCAGAAGGTGGCGGCCGACACGCCCGGCGTGAAGTTTGAACACGCCACCGGCTACAAGACCGGCGCCAACGTGGCCACCTACGACACCAAGACCTTCGAGGGCGCCTACCTGGCCGGCATCGTGGCCGGCGGCATGACCAAGACCAAGACGGTGGGTGTGGTGGCCTCGGTGCCGATTCCGGAAGTGGTGCGCAACATCAACAGCTTTGTGCTGGGCGCGCAAAGCGTGGACCCGTCCATCGTTGCCAAGGTGGTGTGGGTGAACGAATGGTTCAGCCCGCCCAAGGAGTCCGAAGCCGCCACCAGCCTGATCAACGGCGGCGTGGACGTGATGTACCAGAACACCAACTCGCCCGCCGTGCTCAAAACGGCCGAAGAGCGTGGCGTGCGCGCCTTTGGCAAGGACGGCGACATGAGCGCCTTTGCGCCCAAGGCGCATCTGGGCTCGGCTGTGGTGGACTGGACGCCCTACTACACCAAGGTGACGCAGGACACGCTGGACGGCAAATGGCAAAGCGGCGCGTTCTGGTGGGGCGTGAAGGAAGGCGCCATCGACCTCTTGAAGATTGCCGACGACGTGCCGCAGGACATCAAGGACCGCGTCGCCAAGGCCAGGGCAGGCCTCAAAGACGGCACCTTCCATGTCTGGACCGGCCCGGTCAGCGACAACACCGGCAAAGAATTGCTGACCGCCGGCCAAGTGGGCGACCTGCCGTTTCTGACCGGCATCAACTTCTTCGTCAAGGGCGTTGAAGGCAAGGTGCCCGGCGGCCAGTGAGCCCGGCTGCCGCAGCGCTGCAGCGCTTTCGGCACAACCTCGGGGCGGCTGCCCCGGACAGCCACTGGCCAGGCCGGGTGCAGGCAGTGCCAGAACTTTTTTCTTTTCCTCCACTTCGATTTTTCAACCTGAAAGAAATCCGATGACCGATTTGCGCAAACGCTCCCTGCTCAAGACCGCAGCCCTGTCTGCACTGGCCGCCACCGCACTGGTGGCCTGCGGCAAGAAGGACGAGCCGGCACCGGCCCCCGCCGTGGTGGCACCCCCGGCCGCCGAAGCTCCCGCTGCCAGCACCGGGCCGCTGAAGATTGCCTTTGCCTACATCGGCCCGGTGGGCGACGGCGGCTGGTCGTTTGCGCACGACAACGCCCGCAAGGCGCTGGAAAAGGAATTTGGCGACAAGATCGTTACCACCTATGTGGAAAGCGTGCCCGAGTCGGCCGACGCCGAGCGCGTGCTGCGCGACTTTGTCGGCCAGGGCAACCAGATGGTTTTTGGCACCACCTTCGGCTACATGGAAACCATGGTGAAGATCGCCGCCGACCACCCCGAAGTGAAGTTTGAGCACGCCACCGGCTACAAGACCGCGCCCAACCTGCGCACCTACGACAGCCGCACCTACGAGGGCGCGTACCTGGCCGGCATCGTGGCCGGCGCCATGACCAAGACCAACACGCTGGGCGTGGTCGGCTCGGTGCCGATTCCGGAAGTGGTGCGCAACATCAACAGCTTCACGCTGGGCGCGCAGTCGGTGAACCCGAAAATCACCACCAAGGTGGTGTGGGTGAACGAATGGTTCAGCCCGCCCAAAGAAACCGAAGCCGCCACCAGCCTGATCAATGGCGGCGCCGACGTGCTGTTCCAGAACACCGATTCGCCCGCCGTGCTCAAGACCGCGCAAGAAAAAGGCAAGCGCGCCTTTGGCTGGGACTCGGACATGACCGCCTACGGCCCCAAGGCGCACCTGGGTTCGGCCATCATCAACTGGACCCCGTACTACACCAAGGCCGTGAAAGACGCGCTGGAAGGCACCTGGACCACCGGCCAGGCGTGGTGGGGCGTGAAGGAGGGCGCCATTGACCTGGTGTCGGTGGCCGAGGACGTGCCCGCCGAAACCCGCGCCCGCCTGGAAGAGGTCAAGAACGGTCTGAGGGATGGCAGCTTCTCGATCTGGAAAGGCCCGTTGATGGACAACGCCGGCAAGGAAATCCTGGCCGCCGACATGGTCGCCGACGACAAGTTCCTCGGCGGCGTCAACTTCTACGTCAAGGGCGTGGAAGGCAAGGTGCCAGGCAGCGACGGCAAGTAAGCCACTGCCGACCATGGGCCGTGCGTTCGCGCACGGCTTTGCAAGGGCCTGCCTGCGTGCGGCCTGTTTTCATTGCAGAGCGCGTTTGACTTGCCGTTTCCGGACCGATGCACCACTGCACCACTGCAGGTGCTGCACTGTCCGGACCGCCCATGCAAACACTCTGCCACAGGAGTTGAACCCGTGATGGAAGCGAGCTTGTGGCACCCGGTGGCGCTGTCGGACGCCGTGCAGCACACCCCCCTGGCCGTGCAGCTGCTGGAGCGCGATGTGGTGCTGTGGCGTGCCGACGATGGCGCGGTGCAGGCCTTTGCCGACCGGTGCCCGCACCGGGGCGCCCGCCTGTCGCTGGGCCGGGTGCACGACAACCGGCTGGAATGCGCCTACCACGGCTGGCAGTTTGCCCCCGGTGGCCAGTGCGTGCACATGCCTGCCATGCCCGATTTCCAGCCCGCTGCAGTGCATTGCGCGCGCCGTTTCGAGGCCTGCGAAGCGCACGGTCTGGTGTGGGTGCGGCTGCAGGCCGGTGCCGAAACGGCGACTGCGCTGCCGGTGTTTGCCGCCGAGGGCGACAGCCGCCTGCGCAAGCTCAACTGCGGCCCCTACGACGTGGCCGCCAGCGCGCCGCGCATTGTGGAAAACTTTCTGGACGTGACGCATTTCGGTTTTGTGCACGAGGGCTGGCTCGGTTCGCGCAAGGCCACGTCCATGGACGACTACCAAGTCGAGACCACACCCACCGGCCTGCTTGCCCTGGGCTGCAAGGCCTGGCAGCCGCAGTCGAACCTGCACTCCACCGCGCCGGCCCAGGTCGAATACACCTACGAGGTCACAGCCCCCTACGCCGCCGTGCTGACCAAGGTGCCGGAAGCAGGCACCACGGCTATCGAAGACTGGCGCGAGTCGATTGCGCTTTACATCTGCCCGCTGGCGCCCGAGCGCAGCCGGGTGTGGTTTCGCCTGGCAGTGGCCGACTTTGATTCGCCCGACGAGAAGCTCCAGTCCTTCCAGCACACCATCTTCACGCAGGACCAGCCGATCCTCGAATCGCAGCGCCCCAAGGCGCTGCCGCTGGACCCGCGTGCGGAAATGTCCATTGCCGTGGACAAGGCGTCCATGGCCTACCGCCGCTTCCTCAAGGCCAGCGGCACCACTTTCGGAGTCTGCTGATGTTCCACGTTCCACCCATTGCCGCCGAGCGACTGCCGGCGCTCTTGTGCAGCATGCCCAAGGCCGAGCTGCACATCCACATCGAAGGCTCGCTGGAGCCCGAACTGATCTTTGCCCTGGCCGAGCGCAATGGCGTGCAGCTGCCCTACGCCAGCGTGGAAGCGCTGCGCGCCGCCTATGCGTTCACGGATTTGCAAAGCTTTCTGGACATCTACTACGCCGGCGCCAGCGTGCTGCTGTACGAGCAGGACTTTTACGACATGGCCCGCGCCTACCTTGCGCGGGCTGCCATTGAAAACGTGGTGCACACGGAAATCTTCTTTGACCCGCAAACGCACACTGCACGGGGCGTGCCGATGGAAGTGGTGGTGCGCGGCCTGCACCGCGCCTGCGTGGATGCACGCGCCGAGCACGGCACCAGCGCTGCGCTGATCCTGTGCTTTCTGCGCCACCTGAGCGAAGAAGACGCCTTTGCCACTCTGGCCCAGGCGCTGCCGCTGCGCGAACACTTCATTGGCGTGGGCCTTGACAGCAGCGAACTGGGCCACCCGCCCGAGAAATTTGCCCGCGTGTTTGCCCGCTGCCGCGAGC
The DNA here is from genome assembly GCA_017998735.1 of Giesbergeria sp. GTDB lineage: Bacteria > Pseudomonadota > Gammaproteobacteria > Burkholderiales > Burkholderiaceae_C > Simplicispira. The sequence goes on along the minus strand of JAGOCN010000070.1, from coordinate 1,708 downwards.
TTGGCCTGCACCGCGTGGCCCACGCCGGTGAAGAGGGACCGCCGGCGTACATCTGGAGCGCGCTGGACGTGCTGCACGCCGAGCGCATCGACCATGGCGTGCAGGCGGTGCACGACCCGGCGCTGGTGCAGCGCCTGGTGCGCGAGCGCGTGGCGCTGACCGTGTGCCCGCTGTCCAACCTCAAACTGCGCGTGTTCCCCGACCTGGCGGCGCACAACCTGGGGCAGCTGCTGGACGCCGGCATTGTCGCCACAGTCAACTCGGACGACCCGGCCTACTTTGGCGGCTACCTGAACGACAACTTTCTGCAGGTGTTTGCCGCCACCGGGCTGACAGCGCAGCACGCCTACCAGCTGGCGCGCAACAGTTTTGAAGCCAGCTTTGTGCCAGAGGCGCAAAAAGAGGCCTGGATCGGGCAACTGCAGGCGCATTTCACTGCGGCTGCAGCGGCATAGGCACAGGGAGCGGCATCGATATTGAAAGCACGGGGTCTGGCCAGCCCGAATGCGGTGTGCAGACAAAAAGGAACGGTGTTTTCAAGGCATCTTTGCCTTGGCCAGCTTGCAGCTCTTTTGTGGAAAGCATTGAATTTTGCTATGAAAAAAGGAGCTGCTGGCGCAAGCTGTGCATGCGCTGGAGGCACTTTTTGCCAATATTTCAGGTCGGCAACAAAGTCGTTGCCAGCCTGGTGTCCAGCCGTCTGGACGTCCGGAAACCGCTCTAACCCGGTGCGTCCAGCGCGTTGCGCAGCCGCTTTGCATAACCTTGCAGCACTTCGGCGGCCGGCTCCTTGCGCGGCCAGCTCAGCGCAATGCCGTCGTCCGCATGGCGCGGCACCACATGGATGTGAAAGTGAAACACCGTCTGGTCGCCCTCCCGCCCGTTGGCCTGCAGCAGCGTCAGGCCAGGCGGGTCAAAAACCGCCTGCACCGCGCGCGCCACGCGCTGCGCGGTCTGCAGTGCGGCGCCAGCTTCTTCGGGCGTGATGTCCAGCAGCGTGGCCGCATGGCGCCGCGTGGCCACCAGCACATGGCCAGGGTTGACCTGGCCGATGTCCATGAAGGCCATGGTCAGGGCGTCTTCACAGACCCGGGCACTGGGAATCTCGCCCTGCACCAGGCGGCAAAAAATGCATTCGCCGGGTGGCGAGGTATCGACAAACAGGGGCATGGACATCTCCGGCAGGAACACTGGTGTCCTGTGGGCTGCACGCTGCGTTGCGACTGGCAGCGCTTCGGGGCTGAGGGGTCGGGTAAGGGCGGGGCACCTGGGGTTTCAGTCGCGTGTGGCGCGCCGTTGCACGCAGGCCACATAAGCGTCGCCATCGGGCGGTCGGCCTGCGCGCTGGCTTTCCCACAGCATCTGGCCCAAGCATTCCATGGCCGCGTGGTGCGCGTCGTGCAGCGAATCGAGCCGCCGCGCCAGCAGTTCCACCGCCTGGCGGATGCCGCGTGGCTGGTCAATGCTGCATTGCTCGCTGATCGACAGGTGCATCGACAGGTGCAGGAACGGATTCGTGTGCTCGGGTGTTTCGTCGTAGTTGCGCACCAGCGCCACCTCGGCGTCGCTCAGGTCGGGGTAGTGCTCGGGGTGCTCGGCAATCCACAGGCTGGCCAGGGTTTCAATGGCTTCCATGGGGGCGCCGGACTGGTTTTTGCCGTGCACGGCGCAAAAAAAACGCCGCACATCGGCTTGGGACGGTTGGAAC
>JAGOCN010000069.1 GCA_017998735.1 Giesbergeria sp. | reverse complement strand
GCGCTGAAATGCAAGAGACAACGGCATTTCAGCGCGAGAAGACAGCCATGCCAGGAAAGAAGAAGGCAATCTCCACCTGGGCGGTTTCAGAAGCGTCCGAGCCATGCACTGCATTGGCATCGATACTATCGGCAAAATCGGCGCGGATGGTGCCTGCTTCTGCCTTCTTGGGATCGGTGGCACCCATCAGTTCGCGGTTTTTGAGAATCGCGTTTTCACCTTCCAGTGCCTGGATCATCACCGGGCCGGAGATCATGAAGTCCACCAGGTCCTTGAAGAAAGGACGCTCCTTGTGCACACCGTAAAACTGCTCTGCTTCCAGACGCGAAAGGTGTGCCATTCGGGCTGCCACGACTTTCAGGCCTGCAGACTCAAAGCGGGCATAGATCTGGCCAATGGCATTTTTTGCCACGGCGTCAGGTTTGATGATGGAGAGGGTGCGTTCGACGGCCATGTTCTTGATTCCTGTTGGGATGGTATGGGGTAATTCGTTTTGTCACACGACAAAAGCCTTCCATTCTAATGCGGACAGGGGCATGCCACGCCCTAACGGCCGCTGCGCCGGCCTGTCGCAGCGCCCGGTTGTCCAGAACCCCGTTTACCGCTTTTGCGCTGCTCCTGGCGCTGGCGCGACAGACTGTCACTGCCGATGTAGCCCACCGACGTCTTGAGCGGGTCGGGCTGCTGTGCAGGTGCGCCGGGGCGCGAAGCCCCTGGCAGCACGCCTTTTCGCATACCACCGCGCTCGGAAGGCGCCATGTTGCGGCCCGAACGCGGACCCGTGGCGTTGCGCGAGGGCGTCCCACGGGGTGCGCTGGCACCCGCGCCGCGCGGGGCTTCTCGACGTGTTGCTTTTTCTGCACCGGCAGCTTTCAGCAGGGCCTGGATGTCACGCTCGTCCAGTTCCATCCAGGCGCCGCGCTTGAGGCCTTTTGGCAGAAGCATGGCGCCATAGCGGATACGGATCAGCCGGCTGACTGCATGGCCCACCGACTCCAGCAGTCGCCGCACTTCCCGGTTGCGGCCCTCGGAAATCGTCACGCGGTACCAACAGTTGGCACCTTCGCCCCCACCTTCCTCGATGCTGCCAAAAGAGGCCATGCCATCTTCCAGTTGCACACCGTCGAGCAGTTTGGTCTTTTCCTCGTTGCTCAGGGCGCCCAGCACCCGCACCGCGTATTCGCGCTCCAGGCCGAAACGCGGGTGCATCAGCTGGTTGGCCAGTTCGCCGGAACTGGTGAAGAGCAGCAGCCCTTCGGTGTTCAGGTCAAGCCGTCCCACCGATTGCCATTTGCCCTGCACCAGGCGCGGCAGCTTGCGGAACACGGTGGGGCGGTTTTGCGGGTCGTCGTGCGTCACCACTTCGCCGACCGGCTTGTGGTAGGCAATCACGCGGGGCGGCGGCGGATCGATGCGGTAGCGGATCAGCTTGCCATTGACCTTGATCTGGTCGCCATACTGGATGCGCTGGCCTACGTGGGCTGGCTCGTTGTTTACCGAGATGCGGCCTTCCAGGATGAGCTGCTCCATTTCCAGCCGCGAACCCATGCCTGCCTGCGCCAGCACCTTGTGCAGTTTTGGTGTTTCAACCTGCGGCAGCAGCACACGCTTGACAGGCGCGGTGCTTTCGCTGGCTTCATCGGCATCAAACTGCCCTGAAACCACATCCGCAAACTGGTAACCGGCTTCGCCCGCCTTGCCAGAATTTTCCGACTTCACAGCAGTGCTGACCGCGTGTGGTTTTTTGCCCTGCCTGGCAGGCTGTTGTGCAGTGCCGCTGTGGACCCTGCCGACGGCAGGACTGCTGGCTGTTTTTTCCCCCTGCGAACTGCCTGCTTCTGCCCCGTTGCTAGGCAGCTCGGCAGGGCCGGGTTCATGGCTGGAGATGGTTGTCATGTCTTGTTTTCCGAAATGCTGTCTGCGCCGGGCGCAGAAACTTTGAAAAGGGTTTCGGCATTGCCATCCCGTGGCAGTACCGAAGAAAAAAGGGCGTCTGTGGTGCCATGCACCCCTGGGTGTGGTCGGGCAGTTTCCTGCCCCTGGCCGTATTCCATGCCGCTGTCTGGCATTGCCGCACCAATGGCAGAAGCATCAACAACCTGCGCATTTGCCTCAAGAGCCTCAAGTGCCTGTTCCAGACGCCCATGAACGGGCGACGGGCCGCTCAATTCCGGCAGCTGGCCCAGTGCCTGCAAACCCAGATCGTCCAGAAACTGCCGCGTGGTGGCCAGCAAGGCAGGCCGCCCCAGCGTTTCGCGGTGGCCCACGGTTTCAATCCAGCCACGGTCTTCCAGTTGCTTGACGATCAGGCTGTTCACTGCAACCCCCCGTATGTCTTCAATGTCACCCCGCGTGACTGGCTGGCGATAGGCAATGATGGCCAGGGTCTCCAGCGTGGCGCGTGCATACCTTGGCGGTTTTTCCGGCGCCATGCGCTCCAGATAAGGCCGCATCTCAGGGCGCGACTGGAAACGCCAGCCTGTGGCCACCTGCACCAGCTCAACCCCCCTGGATTGCCACTCCTGTTGCAATTCCAGCAACAGGGCCTTCAGCGTGTCGTTGCCCAGCACATCCTCAAACAGAAGGCGCAGATCGCGCAGTGGCAAAGGCTGCACCGCACAAAGCAAAGCAGTTTCAAGGATGCGGCGGGCATCCACGGTGTTCATGGTTCAGCATTTTCAAGAAGAAGGCCTGTTCCTGCCTGCGGGACAACAGACCCTGGCATTGCAAGCAGTTGGTCAACACCAAGAGAGAGAGAGAGAGAGAGAGAGAGCTGCGTGCAGATGCGTGACACGACAGCGAAAAAGCACAGCGCAAACGCTCTGGGAGCGGGCCTGACAGCTCTGAAACACGTCAAGGCGGATTGTATCGCAGGCCCCAGGCTGCCAGTGCCTGCGCCAGGTCGGCAGGCAATGGTGCATGGAACTCCATTTCCTGCCCTGTCATGGGATGCGCAAACGCCAGCCTGGTTGCATGCAGTGCCTGGCGCTCCATGCCGGCGGCAGCGCTGCCGCCATACAGCGCGTCGGCCACCAGCGGATGGCCGATGGAGGCCATGTGCACCCGGATCTGGTGCGTGCGGCCGGTGTGCAGGGTGCAATGCACCCAGCAGCCCAATTCGGTCTGGTCCAGGCATGCAAAATCGGTTCGGGCCGGCTTGCCCGCATGCTGCGCAGGGTCCACCACGGCCATGCGCAAGCGGTTGCGCGGATCGCGGCCAATGGGTGCACTGACCGTGCGCTCCCTTTTGCCCGGCCAGGGACGGTGCGCCAGCGCCACATACTGGCGAACCACGCTGCGCTGCGCGATCATGCCCACCAGCGCATCCATGGCAGCGCGGCTGCGCGCCACGACCATCAGGCCGCTGGTGTCCTTGTCCAGCCGGTGCACGATGCCGGCACGCGGCACCTGGGCAGCAGCGCCATCGCGTGCCAGCAGACCATTGAGCAGCGTGCCGCTCCAGTTGCCCGGCGCAGGGTGCACCACCAGCCCTGCAGGCTTGTTCACCACCAGAAGGTGGGCATCTTCGTGCACCACCTCGATGTCCATGGCTTCAGGGCGAAACGCCTGGCTTTGCAGCGTGGGCTGCATTTCCACGCAAACCTGGTCACCTGCCTGAACGCGCAGGGCCGCCTTGAGCACCGTCTTGCCATTGAGCTGCACGGCCCCCTGGGCCAGCAACTGCTGCAGGTAGCTGCGCGAGAACTCGGACACGGTTTCTGCCAGGGCACGGTCCAGGCGCTGGCCATGCTGGTCGGCGCCCAGCACCAGCCTGCGCAATTCGGCCTGCGCCTCTGCCTCGGAACCCGTTTCGTCAAGTCCGTCGGTGTCTGCGTCCATGCTTGCGTCCAGATTCCGGGATTCAGGCACCGCTGGTGCAGGACGCTGTGGGGAAGCAGCGCTCAACGCGAGGGCAGGTAACGCGCCGGGTCCACCGGCTTGCCCTGCCGGCGCACCTCGAAGTGCAGCTTGACGCGGTCGGTGTCGGTGCTGCCCATCTCGGCAATCTTCTGGCCACGGCGCACTGCCTGGTCTTCCTTGACCAGCAGCGTCTGGTTGTGCGCATAGGCAGTCAGAAAGATGTTGTTGTGCTTGAGGATGATCAGGTTGCCGTAGCCACGCAAACCGGCGCCGGCATAGACCACCCGGCCATCGGCCGCTGCCAGCACCGGGTCGCCCGCCTTGCCACTGATGTCAAAACCCTTGTTGCGTGCTTCGTCGAAACCGGCCAGCAGCGTGCCCGAAGCCGGCCAGATAAAGCCGGGCTGGTCGTCGCTGGCAGCGGTGGCAGGGGCTGCAGGTGCGGACACTGGCGCCGGAGAAGGCGAAGCCCCTTCGGCGCTGGCCATGGCCGTGCCGGCAACCGCAGTGGAAGGCGCCGCCTTTCCGGATGCAGACACTGTCGCACTGCCAGGTGCCGGACGCGCAGCCAGCGACGTGCTGACAGGAGGAATGACCCGAAGCACCTGGCCGACCTCGATCAGGTTGGCATTTTCCAGATTGCTCCAGCGTGCAATGTCTTTCCAGCTCTGCCCGGTTTCCAGGCCGATGCGAATCAGGGTATCCCCAGGCTTGACTGTGTAGTAACCCGGTTTGCCGGCGTTTTCGGCCCCTGGCAGCAGGCTGGCATCCACCACCGCTGGAGAATTTGGCTGCGCGGCAGAAGCCGATGTGCCCCGGTCTTCCACAGGAGCCCTGTTGAGCCGGGTGCCGCAACCTGCCAGCACCAGGCCGGCCAGCACGGCGGCGCCCCAGACGCCAAGACCACGCGATACATTCATAAATAAATCCCTTCAGGCAATCCCCGATTTTAGGGGGACAAAATGCACCGCCTCCAGCACGGTTTGCTCAAGCCCTTGTGCGGTTTTGTCAACCACCAGCAACACCTGCCTGCCGCCGCCCCCTTCCACCGGCGCCACCAGCCGCCCGCCCAGCGCCAGCTGGTCACACCACTGCTCCGGAATGCAGGCGCCGCCTGCGGCGGCAATGATGGCCGCATACGGCGCGCCTTTGGCATAGCCCGCCATGCCGTCGCCAAACAGCAGGTGCACATTGGCCAGGCGCAACGGGCGCAGGTTGCTGCGTGCCTTCTCGTGCAAGCCACGCACACGCTCGATGGAATACACCTCGCGTGCCAGCAGGCTCAGCACGGCCGCTTGGTAGCCGCAGCCGGTGCCGATTTCCAGCACCCGGCCCAGCCCCTCGGTGCGTGCTCCCGGCGCGCCCAGCAGCAGCTCGGCCATGCGTGCCACGATGCTGGGCTTGGAGATGGTCTGGCCCAGCCCGATGGGCAGGCTGGTGTCTTCGTACGACTGGTTTGCCAGTGCCGAATCCACAAAATGGTGCCGCTCCACCCTGCCCATGGCCTGCAGCACCTGGGGCAGGGTGGCGGCGCCGCTGGCAGCCAGGCGCTGCACCATGCGGGCGCGCACCGCGCCGGAATCAAGCCCCATGCCCGAAGGGGCCGATGCCGCCCCTGCCATGCCATGGCGCGCCTGCGCCGGAAAGGCACTGGCGGCAGTGGAAGTGGTGAGAGTGGTGGGCGTCGCCGGCAAAGCATGAAGGCGGGCAGGAAAGCCGGGCCGGCGCGGCTGCATCAGGGCGTTCCTGCAGGCGTCGCCGAGGGCGCCGGGTGTGTTGAGGGGGCAGCAGGCACTGCAGCAGCCTGTGCAGCTTGCGGACCTGCACCCGTGCCCTCCACCATGCGCGCGGCGGTTTGCGCCCAGTAGCCCAGGTTCTGGTGGTCGGTCAGGTCCACCTTGAGCGGCGTGACAGCCACATGGCCCAGCAACGTGGCGTGGAAATCGGTGCCCTCCGCGTCGTCCTTGGCCGCGCCGGCATTGCCGATCCAGTACATGGTGTCGCCGCGCGGGCTTTGCTGCACGATGACGCGCTCGGCCGCATGGCGGCGTCCCAGCCGGCACAGCCTGAGCGGCTTGATCGCGTCCAGAGGCAGGTTCGGGATGTTGATGTTGAGCAGCCAGGGCGCTTCGCCCACCAGGCGTTTGTGCAGCATCTGGGCGACGATCTCGCGTGCCTTCTGCGCGGCCGCCTCGATTTCGCCCCAGCCCTTGTCCACCTGCGAGAACGCAATCGCCGGAATGCCGAACAAGTAGCCTTCCATGGCCGCGCCCACGGTGCCTGAATAGATGGTGTCGTCGCCCATGTTGGCGCCGTTGTTGATGCCCGAGACCACCAGGTCGGGCCGGTAGCCCAGCAGGCCGGTCAGCGCAATGTGCACGCAGTCGGCCGGCGTGCCATTCACATAGCGAAAACCGTTGGCCGCCGTGTGCACATACAGCGGCGAATGCAGCGTCAGCGCATTGGACTTGGCGCTGTTGTTGTGCTCCGGCGCCACCACCTCGACCTCGGCAATGTCCTGCAGCGCCGCATGCAGCGCCACGATGCCCGGGGCCTGGAAACCGTCGTCGTTGGAAATGAGAATCTTCATGGTGTGCAATGGTTGCGTGCGATTGTAGGCTGGCACCTACGCCAACCCGGCAGCGCGCGGGACGTCCCAGCAGGGACAGCCGGGCAGCGCACCCTGCCCCTACGATGCGGGCGCACAAGGCACGCGCCCGAATGCACCCCATACCCTGCATCCCACACCCCACCGCATTCTTTCATTCCATCTGAGGAGACCTTTCATGCACGCATGGCTTTGCACGGACCCGACCGGCGTCGAGGCACTGGCCTGGACCGAACTGCCCACCCCCGCGCCGCAGCCGGGCCAGGTGCTGGTGGAAATTGCCGCCGCCAGCCTGAATTTTCCCGACCTGCTGATGGTGCAGAACAAGTACCAGATCAAGCCACCCCTGCCGTTTGTGCCCGGCGCCGAATTTGCCGGCGTGGTGCAGGCCGTGGGCGAAGGCGTCAGGCACCTGCGGGTGGGCCAGAGCGTGGCCTGCCTGGCGGGCACCGGCGGCTTTGGCACGCACGCGCTGGCCACGGCCGCCCTGTGCCTGCCGCTGCCCGACGATTTTGCGCTGGTGGATGCCGCCGCGTTCACCATGACCTACGCCACCTCGCACCATGCGCTCATCGACCGCGCGCAGCTGCAGGCGGGCGAGACCGTGCTGGTGCTTGGCGCCGCCGGCGGCGTCGGCACCGCCGCCATCCAGATAGCCAAGGCCGCCGGCGCCACGGTGATTGCCGCCGCTTCCACCGATGAAAAATGCGCCCTGTGCCGCACCCTCGGGGCGGACGCCACGCTCAACTACAGCCGCGAAGACCTGCGCGAAGGCCTCAAGCGCCTGACCGGCGGCAAGGGGCCGGACGTGGTCTACGACCCGGTGGGCGGCGACTTTGCCGAGCCGGCGTTTCGCTCGATTGCCTGGCGCGGGCGCTACCTGGTGGTGGGATTTGCCTCGGGCCCCATTCCGGCGCTGCCGCTGAACCTGCCGCTGCTCAAGGGCGCCTCACTGGTCGGCGTGTTCTGGGGCGATTTCGCCAAACGCGAACCCCAGGCGAACGCCGCCATGATGGGCACGCTGGTGCAGTGGTATGGCCAGGGCAAGGTCAAGCCGGTCATCGACAGCACCCTGCCCATGACCGAACTGCCTGCCGCCTTCGCCCGCATGGGCGCACGCAGCGCCATGGGCAAGCTGGTGTTGGTCAACTGACCTGAGCGCCGGCAACGCTCCAGTTTCTCCAGCGCCGCCCGCGCACCTGCCC
>JAGOCN010000067.1 GCA_017998735.1 Giesbergeria sp. | reverse complement strand
CTGGTACCGCAGCCACGAGCAGGCATTGGGCATTGCACAGCGGGCGGGCAAGAAAAAGCGTGTCAAGGCCATCCACGCCAAAATCAAAAACCAGCGCAAAGATGGGCTGCACCAGTTCAGCAGCAAGCTGGTGAAAAACAACGCCGCCATTTTTGTGGGCGACGTGGCGAGTTGCAAGCTGGTCAAAACCAGGATGGCCAAGAGCACGCTGGACGCGGGCTGGTCAATGCTCAAGGCGATGCTGGAATACAAGAGCCATCAGGCCGGTATCGTCTTTGAGGTAGTCAGCGAAAGCTACACCACCCAAACTTGTTCGTGCTGCGGGAGCATTCCCGCCAGCAGTCCTAAAGGTAGAGCAGGACTTGGAATAAGAGAATGGATTTGCAGCGAATGTGGAGCGGCACACGACCGGGACACGAACGCGGCCAGAAACATTCTCGCGGCGGGGCATCGCCGTCTGGCAGCAGGAATCACCGCTCTTTAGGGCGGGGAGGATGTCAAATGCGCGCTGTTCTGGGAATCGTCTCTTTGCTGCTGGTGCTGGCCGTGGTCGGCCTGCTGGCCAAAAAGCAGCTGTCCGCCACCCGCATGGCGGTGCCGGCGCTGCAGCAGCCCGCGCCGCTTGCGGGCGCCGATGGCACAGCCCCGCCGGCCCCCGCCAGCGTGCGCGACCAAAGCCTGCACATCCAGGAGCAGTACAAGCAGACCCTGGAAGGCCTGGTGCAGCAGCCCCGGTCCCTGCCAGACGATGCCCATTGAAGGAAAGAAATTCAGGCCAAATCGGCCTCCAGCCCTTTTGCAGCCTGCGCCAGCAGCTATCAAAATGAATGCAAGAGAAGGTGCTTTCAGTGGTGAACTGAACGGGTTTTTGCCCAGCGCCCGACCCCATGCCGCAACTTGATTCCCCGCCCGACGACGTGCACTGGATGCGCCTGGCCCTGGCCGAGGCGCGCGCTGCCGCGCAGGCCGGCGAAGTGCCGGTGGGCGCCGTGGTGGTGCGTGCCGGGCAGCTGCTGGCCACCGGCCGCAATGCCCCGGTGCACAGCCACGACCCGACGGCCCATGCCGAAATCGCGGCGCTGCGGGCAGCCGCGCAGGCGCTGGGCAACTACCGGCTGGAAGACTGCACGCTGTACGCCACGCTGGAGCCGTGTGCCATGTGCAGCGGCGCGCTCTTGCACGCCCGGCTGGCGCGCGTGGTGTTTGGCGCCAGCGAGCCCAGGACCGGCGCCGCCGGCTCGGTCATCGACCTGTTTGCCGAGCCCCGGCTGAACCACCACACCGCCGTGCAGGGCGGGGTGCTGGCCGGTGAATGCGCTGCGCTGCTGGGCGCCTTTTTTGCCGGCCGCCGCCAGCAGCAGCGCACCGCCGCGCTGGCCGCGCACCCGCTGCGCCAGGACGCCCTGCGCACGCCCGATGCGCGCTTTGCCGACCTGCCCGGTTACCCGTGGGCGCCGCACTACCTCAGCGACCTGCCGGCCTTGGCCGGCCTGCGCCTGCATTGGATCGACGAAGGCCCGCAGGACGCGCCCATTACCTGGCTGTGCCTGCACGGCAGTCCGGGCTGGAGCTACCTGTACCGGCACTTTTTGCCGGTGCTCACCGCTGCCGGCCACCGCGTGGTGGCGCCCGACCTGGTCGGTTTTGGCAAAAGCGACAAGCCCAAGAAGGAAGCGCTGCACACCCTGGACTGGCACCGGCAGGTGCTGCACGAACTGGTAGCGCGGCTGGACCTGCGCCGCGTGGTGCTGGTGGTGCAGGGCGGTGCGGGGGCGGTAGGCATGGCACTGCCAGCGCTGGCGCCCGAGCGTTTTGTCGGCCTGCTGGCCCTGGACTGCCCGCCAACGGACGCGGCCGGGTGCGCTGCCTGCGATGCGCCGTTCCCCGACCGGGGTTACCGTGCGGCGCTGCGGGCATTTCCGGCGCTGGTGGCGTCTGCGCAGCATGCCAAAAGTCCAGCAGAGGACGCGCTGCGGCAGTTCTGGCAGCAGCAGTGGAGCGGGCGCAGCCTGCTGCTGGCGGGCGGACGCAGTCCGGTGGCGGGTTTGCCGGCGCTGGAAGCGTTACGGCGTCTGGTGCGCGGCAGCCCGGCGCTGCAGGTGTTGCCAGCAGGCGGGCATTTGCTGCCCGAGCACGGCGCCACATTGGCGCAGCAGGCTGTGAAATACTTCAGTCCCTGAGCTTTTTCTGACTGCGGCGCGCCTTTGCCGGCGTGCCCGCCCCCTGCCCATTCCACGGAGCGGGCTGCCCCTGCAGCCCGAACGTTCTTGTCTTCTGCGCACCCCACCCATCCAGCCCACGAACAACACGGCCATTACCATGACCATGACCATGACCACAGCCAGTGCGGTCACGACCATGGCCCCAAGCACATCTACATCTATTCGCCGTCCAGCGCGGTGCGCGACAAGGCGGCCTTCCGGCGCGGCGTGAAACGCCTGCAGGCGCTGGGGCACGCGGTGGAGGTGGACGCAGACGCGCTGGCCGTGCACACCCGCTTTGCCGGCGACGACGCCACGCGGCTGGCCGCCATCCACCGGGCAGCGGCCAGCGGCGCCGATGTGGCGCTGGTTTCGCGCGGGGGCTACGGCCTGACGCGCCTGCTGCCGGGCATCGACTACGCCGCCGTGGCCAAGGCGGCCGACAGCGGCATGCGCTTTGTCGGCGTGAGCGATTTCACGGCATTCCAGAACGCGGTGCTGGCGCAGACCGGCGCCGTGACCTGGGCCGGCCCGGCGCTGTGTCCCGATTTCGGCACCAAGGAGCTGCCCGACGACATCATGGAAGCCTGCTTTGACGACCTGCTGTGTGGCCATGGCGAAGGCACCGGCTGGCGCACGCTGCACGAGCGGCCGGCGGCAGGCGCAGCTGTCGCCACTGCTGCGCCTGCCGCCGCACCGCTGGAGCTGACCGGCGCGCGCCTGTGGGGCGGCAACCTGGCCATGCTGTGTTCACTGGTCGGCACGCCATATTTTCCGCAGGTGCCGGGCGGCATTTTGTTCATTGAAGACGTGAGCGAGCACCCGTACCGGGTCGAGCGCCTGCTGGCGCAGCTGCTCTACGCCGGCGTGCTGGCGCAGCAGCAGGCGGTGCTGTTTGGCCAGTTCACCCAGTACCAGCTGGCACCGCACGACAAGGGCTACAAGCTGCAGTCCGTGGTGGACTGGCTGCGCCGCCAGATTGCCGCTCCGGTGCTGACCAACCTGCCGTATGGCCATGTGGCCACCAAGGTGCTGCTGCCGGTGGGCGCGCAGGTGGAGCTGACGGTGGACGGGCGCGACGCGCTGCTGTACTGGGGGCATGCGCACTGAAGGCTGCGCTGCATGGCTGAAATTTGCGCATTGCAGGGTGCAATGGGATTTTTCAGGCATGGCGTTGTGCCGGGTGCGGTTTTTCAAGGTGCGGGTTGAAGCATAGATGCGTCTGCAGTAAACAAAGGAACAAGTTTTCCGGTTTGAATGAAACTTACACGGATTTCGAAAGCTGAAAGCTTTTGTGTTTTTTGCCTTGCCTTGCCCTGCTTGCAAGAGGGTACTGCGGCAGGCGTTCAAAGAAGTTCAATTTTGCTATGAAAAAATGAGCTGCTGGCGCAAGCTGCACAAGGGCTGGAGACACTTTTTACCAAAAAATCCCGAGCCTCAGCAAATGCGCTTCCAACCTGCTGTCCAGCCATTGATACGGTCAGCAAGCCAGAAACCGCCCTGACCACAGCACTGGCTTTCGTGCCTGCCAGAACAGCATCTTCTCACTGCTTGAGAAAACTCCCCGTCACAGCCCGCCCCGGTGGCTGACCAGCGGTGTGCTGCGCCCGGCAGCATACAGACCCAGGCGGACCATGGTGCGGTGGTTCAGTCCGGTTTGCACCTGGCTGCGCGCCAGGGCCGATTCGATCAGCGGTTTGCCGCGCGCGGTGTGGTGCAGGCGCGGTTCGCCCAAAAAAGCGCCCGTGCGGTCCAGCAGGCTGGCCACCAGGGGCAGGTTGGCCTGTTTGCTGCGGCGCAGCACGATGGCGGTGTCGCCGTTGTCCAGCCGCACAAAGGTGCCCGGAGGGCACAGGCCGATGCTGCGCACCAGCGCAAAGCCGACTTCATCGCGCTCCTGCGCCACCTGTCCCACCACGGCCCGCACCGAAGCGGTGGCACTGCGGCCGGGGCGCGACCTGCGCGGGCTGATCATGGCGGCATAGCGGTCGATGGTGGCCAGAATGCGCGCCAGCCGGGTGGGCGCGGCCATGCCGGCCAGCGCCAGCGTGCTGCGCTCGGCCGTGGCTTCGGCGCCATGGTGCAGCGCCACGGTGTCCAGCCACAGGTCGTCGATCACCTGCAGCTGCTCCAGCAGCGCCTGGCTGCGCAGCGGGTGCGAATCGATGTCGCGCTGCTGCGCCGGTGTGGGTTTTTCGCGCTGTTCGGCCAGTTCGTCCTGCAGCGCCGCCATGGCAATGTTCATGGTCAGCGCAGCGCGCACCAGCGCATTGCGCTCGTGGCCCGGCAGCGCCAGTTCCAGCGCCATCAGGTGGCACAGCGTGGCGCACACCAGCGCGTGCGAAGCGCTGTAGCCGGTGCTGGACGTGGCAGCCAGCTGGAACATCAAATACAGCGCGGCATCGACATCGTGCGCCACCAGTTCCTGCAGCCACATGTCCAGCTGGCGCACCTTGGCAGAAAAGTCGCGCACCTGCGCCGGGTGCGCCAGCAGCATTGCCAGTGCGGTTTCCAGATCGCCCCACAGGCCCAGCAGGTCCTCGTACTCCACCGTCTGCACCGTGCGCCGCACAGCGCCCGGGTGCGTGGTGTGCGCCAGAAAGGCCGAAGGGTGCAGGGAAAATGTGGAATGCCGGGACAGCCCGGACGCCGGGGCAGACCTGGAAGGGCCAGCACCTTCAGCAGCGCCACCACCGACAGAAGAAGGAAAAAAGGAAGAGGTCGGCTGCGCCGTCATGGCCGCTTTTCCAGCACCATCTGCTCGTTGTTGCGGCTCATCTGAAAACCGCGCAAAAAACTGTTGCCCAGCAGCACAAAGGGCAGGGCGTGCGGCATGACGACCGCCTCCACATCGCGCACTTCCATGTCGCCGATGCGCACCGCATCAAGCCGCAGCCGCCAGCCCTGCGCTACCCCGTTGGCCGTGCCCATGCGCACCGGCGCTCCGTTTTCATAGCGCAGTCCCAGGCGCTTGGCCTCGGGCGCACCCAGCGCCACGGTCGTGGCACCGGTGTCCACCATGAAGCGCATGGCCTGGCCGTTGATCTCGCCGTTGCCCACAAAATGGCCCTGGCTGTCGCCCTGCAGCAGCACGCGCTGGCCGGCGGCAGTGGGGCGTGCGCCGCCGCCCCGGCTGCCCACGCTGACCGGCGCTTCGCCCAGGCGCACGGTGTGGCGCACACCGTCCAGCGCCACCACGGCTTCCTCGCGCCCCACCGACACCACCGTCACACCCTGGTGGCTCTCGCCCGCCGCCAGCGCGCGCGGCGCCGTGCCGTTCACCACCAAGAGCGCCTTGCTGCCCAGAATGCCGGTCAACGCCACCGCCGGACTGGCCGCCGCCGCCGCCGGGCCGGCCAGCGTGCAAGCCAGGGCCGCAGCGCCCAGCCAGTGAAAGATGCGGATCAGCATGGGAAGAAAAGGCAAAGGACGGGGAGGGGCGAAACGCAGAACCGGGAGGCTAGAAGACTGGAGCCTCAGTCGCGGAAGTTGTTGAACGACAGCGGCATGTCGCTGATGTCCTTGCGGATCAAGGCCATGGCCGCCTGCAGGTCGTCGCGCTTGGTGCCGCTGACCCGCACCTTTTCTTCCTGGATGGCGGCCTGCACCTTGATCTTGCTGTCCTTGAGCAGGCGCTGGAGCTTTTTGGCCAGTTCGCTGTCGATGCCGTTGCGCACCTTGATGACCTGCTTGACCTTGTCGCCGCCGATTTTTTGCGCCTTGCCAATGTCCAGAAAGCGCACGTCCACGTTGCGCTTGGTGAGCTTGCCGCGCAGCAGGTCCTCCACCTGCGCGAGCTGGAACTCGGCGTCGCCGAACAGGGTGATTTCCTTGTCCTTCAATTCCACGGCAGCCGAAGTGCCCTTGAAGTCAAAGCGCGTGCCGATTTCCTTGGCCGCGTTTTCCACGGCGTTTTTCACTTCCACAAAGTCGGCTTCACACACGGTGTCAAAAGAAGGCATGGCGTTCACTCTCCGAAAAAGGCGCGCCGCGCCCAGGGGCGGGTGCGACAATCCCGGGAATGTTAATCGAGAAAAACGCCTCCCTTCAGCCCTACAACACCTTTGGCATCGTGGCCCGCGCCGACACGCTGGTGCGCGTGCAAAGCACCGCCGACCTGCAGGCCCTGCACACCGACCCGCAGCTGGCCGGCGCGCCGGTGTTTGTGCTGGGCGGCGGCAGCAACGTGGTGCTGACCGGCGATGTCAAACCCGTGGTGCTGAAAATGGAAATCAGGGGCCGGCGCCTGGTGCAGGAAACCGAACACGCCTGGATTGTGGAGGCCGGCGCAGGCGAGCCCTGGCACGACACCGTCGTCTGGACCCTGGCGCATGGCATGCCGGGGCTGGAAAACCTGGCGCTCATTCCGGGCAGCGTGGGCGCGGCGCCGGTGCAGAACATCGGCGCCTACGGTGTCGAGCTGCAGGACCGCTTCGAGTCGCTGGACGCGGTGGACCTGCTCACCGGCCAGGCCTTCACGCTCAGCGCCGCGCAGTGCGCTTTTGGCTACCGCGACTCGGTGTTCAAGCACGCCCCGGCGCTGTCGGCCCTGGCCGGTGTGCCGGGCAGCCTGCCGCGCGGCATGGGGCTGGCCGGGCGTGCGGTCATCACGCAGGTGCGCTTTCGCCTGCCCAAACCTTGGAAACCCGAGCTGGGCTATGTCGAACTGGAGCGCCGCGCAGCTGAGGCTGGCGTGGCCCAGCCCACGGCGCAGCAGATCTTTGACTGGGTCTGCGCCATCCGCCGCGCCAAGCTGCCCGACCCGGCGGTGGTCGGCAACGCCGGCAGCTTTTTCAAGAACCCCACCGTGACGCCCGAGCAGTGCGCCGACATCATTGCCCGCGAACCGAAAATCGTGCACTACCCGCTGCCCGATGGCAGCATCAAGCTGGCCGCCGGCTGGTTGATCGACGCCTGCGGCTGGAAGGGCAAGACCGTGGGCAAGGCGGCGGTGTACGACAAGCAGGCGCTGGTGCTGGTCAACCGCGGGCGCGGCGCCGACAGCGTGACCGGCGGCGAGGTGATGACCTTGGCCAAGGCCATCCAGACCAGCGTCTATGAGCGTTTTGGCATTCGGCTGGAGCCTGAGCCGGTGGTGGTGTGAGGCAAGGCAGCCACTTGCCACTTTGCTATTGAAATAACAGCTGCTGGCGCAGGTTGCACAAGCGCTGGAGGCTGAAAAGACCAAAAAACCGCCTGAATGAAAGCGGTTTTTTTGCATTGCGCTCAGGCAATCAGGCAATCAGGCAATCAAAAAAATCAAGATTGATAGCTGCCAGCGCAGGCTGGGCGTGCGCTGGAGCCTGTTTTGGCTTGTTTTTGGGTGGTTGAACAAAGGCCTGAAACGCTTTTGGATTCTTCGGACTGCAAACCGCCGGTCACTTCGATTCGCTGCCGTCGCCCAGCTGCGCCAGCGCCGCATTGCCTTTCAATGACAGCAAACCGGCGTTGGCGTAAATGCCCAGCTTGGCCCGCGTGTCCACGATGTCGAGGTTGCGCATGGTCAGCT
>JAGOCN010000068.1 GCA_017998735.1 Giesbergeria sp. | reverse complement strand
TAGTCCACCTCAATCGGCGTGTCGATGCGCAGCGTGGTGGTCACGCGCTGTTCGCTGCCGTCGGCGCGGCGCACCACCAGCGTGGCTTCGCTTTGCGGTGTCAGGTTTGCATCGGGCAGCACGTCGATCACTTCGCTGCCGTCCAGGCCCAGCGTGTCCCAGGAATCATTGCCCTGGAACTGCAATGGCAACACGCCCATGCCGACCAGGTTCGAGCGGTGGATGCGCTCGAAACTCCTGGCCACCACGGCCTTGATGCCCAGCAGCTGCGTGCCCTTGGCCGCCCAGTCGCGGCTTGAACCCGTGCCGTATTCCTCGCCTGCCAACACCACGGTCGGTGTTCCATCTGCCATGTACTGGGTGGCGGCGTCAAAGATCGACACCTTTTGCCCCTGGTGCGGGCCTTCGCTCTGGAACAGCGTCACGCCGCCTTCCTCGCGCGAGCCGTCTGCCGTGGGCGGCACCATCAGGTTCTTGATGCGCACGTTGGCAAAGGTGCCGCGCACCATCACATCGTGGTTGCCGCGCCGGGCGCCATAGCTGTTGAAGTCGCGTTTCATGACGCCATGCGCCCGCAGCCACTGGCCGGCGGGCGAGCTTTCCTTGATGGCACCGGCGGGCGAGATGTGGTCGGTGGTGATGGAGTCGCCAAACAGCGCCATGATGCGCGCGCCCTGCACTGAAAAATCTTGCTCTTTTTGGCCTCCAGCGCTTGCTGCACCTGCGCTAGCAGCTCCTTTTTCGATAGCAAAATCGGCAAAGAACGGTGGCTCGGCAATGTAGGTGCTGGCAGGCCAGGTGTAGGTGTCGCCCTGCACGCCGCGGATGTTGCTCCAGCGCTCGCCCGGCTCGGTCTTGACCTTGGCATAGTTTTCCCGGAACGCCTTGCCGTTCATGGCGAAGTGCATCAGCGCGTGGATTTCCTCGCTGGTGGGCCAGACATCGGCCAGGTGCACGTCCTTGCCGTCCGTGCCCTTGCCCAGGGGCTGGCTGGTGATGTCCTTGAGCACCGTGCCGGCAATGGCATAGGCCACCACCAGCGGCGGGCTGGCCAGAAAGTTGGCCTTGATGTTCGGGTGGATGCGCGCCTCGAAGTTGCGGTTGCCCGACAGCACGGCGGCGCAAATCAGGTCGTTGCTGCTGATGGCCTCGTTCAGCTCGGCGGTCAGGTCGCCGGAATTGCCGATGCAGGTGGTGCAGCCATAGCCGGCGAGCGAAAAGCCGAGCTTTTCCAGGTAAGGCATCAGCCCGGTTTCGGTCAGGTACTCGGTCACGATGCGCGAGCCCGGCGCCAGCGAGGTCTTGATGTGCGGTTGCACGCTCAGGCCCGCTTCCACGGCCTTTTTGGCCAGCAGGCCGGCGGCCAGCAGCACGCTGGGGTTCGAGGTGTTGGTGCAGCTGGTGATGGCCGCAATCAGTACATCGCCATTGCCCACCGTCGGGTCGGGCTGGTCGGTTGGTGCTTCGGGCGCCTTGACCTTGTCACCGCGTGCCACGGACGGCTTGGGCTTGTTGGCTTCCATTTCTTCCAGAAAACGGGGCGCGCCTTCGGGCGTGTGCCCGCTGGTGGGCGCCACCACGTTCATCATGGGCGCGGTGCCATCGCGGCAGACAAACTGGTAGCGCGTGTGCAGCAGCTCGGCCGGCTGGTTGAAGCCGTTTTCTGCATTGGGCTTGCTGAACAGGCTGGTGAACTGCGCGCACACCTTGCCCAGTTCGATGCGGTCCTGCGGCCGCTTGGGGCCTGCCAGGCTGGGCGTGACACTGCCGAGGTCGAGCGTGACAACCTGCGAGTAGTCGATGTCGCCCGCCTGTGGAATGCCAAACAGCCCCTGCGCCTTGAAATAGGCCTCGAAGGCCTCGATTTCTTCTTCGGTGCGGCCGGTGCCGCGAAAGTAATCGATGGTTTTTTCATCGACCGGAAAGAAACCCATGGTGGCGCCGTATTCGGGCGACATGTTGCCGATGGTGGCGCGGTCGGGCAGTGCCAGGGTGCGCGTGCCTTCGCCAAAGAACTCGACAAACTTGCCCACCACCTTGTGGCTGCGCAGCAGCTCCGTCACGGTCAGCACCAGGTCGGTGGCGGTGACGCCCTCGCGCAGCTTGCCGGTCAGCTCCATGCCCACCACATCGGGGGTCAGCATGTACACCGGCTGGCCCAGCATGGCGGCTTCGGCCTCGATGCCGCCCACGCCCCAGCCGACCACGCCGATGCCGTTGATCATGGTGGTGTGGCTGTCGGTGCCCACCAGCGTGTCGGGGTAGTACACACCGTCTTTGGTCTTGTGCACGCCGCGTGCCAGGTATTCCAGGTTCACCTGGTGGACGATGCCAAAGCCGGGCGGCACCACGCCAAAGGTGTCAAAGGCCTGCATGCCCCATTTCATGAACTCGTAGCGCTCGCGGTTGCGCTCGAATTCGAGCTTCATGTTGATGTCCAGCGAATCGGGTTTGCCGTAGGAGTCGACCATGATGGAATGGTCCACCACCAGGTCCACGGGCACCATAGGCTCGATTTTTTGCGGGTCAAAACCCAGCCGTTCGGTGGTGCTGCGCATCGCTGCCAGGTCGGCCAGCAGCGGCACGCCGGTAAAGTCCTGCAGTACCACGCGGGAAACGACAAACGGAATTTCTTCGGTGCGCGGCGCCTGGGCTTTCCACTGCGCCAGCTCTTCAACATGCTCTGGGCAGACCTTCAGGCCGTCGCAGTTGCGCAGCACCGATTCGAGCACGATGCGGATCGACACCGGCAGGCGGCTGACCTGTGGAAACTGCTGCGCCAGAGCTGGCAGCGAATAGAACTGGCCGGTGGTGCCGGAACGGGTCTGAAACTGCCCCAGGGTGGAGGCAAAGGCATGCGAGGCGGTCAAAGTGGTCATAGTGCTTCCTGTGAGTGGCCGATGGCAATGATTACCCACCCATTCTGGCACTCATGACAGCACCTGGCTCTTTTTGCAGGGTGATGGCCTTATGGAACCTCTGCATAACCCCAATTTCCGACAAATTCGCGCTTGTAACTTGTTGATTTAATTGGGTGGGGAAAGCAGAAAAAGAGGTTATGCAGAGGATCCTATGTCCCTGGCATTTCAGGGTATTTGGAAAAATCTTTTTTCAGACCCTGCCTGGGATCTGCTGCAAGAGCCTTTTGTGTACGACGCCCGTACCTTCCCAATAAGTCCACAGGGACACAGGTAAACAGGCATTTTTCTTCTTGCGCAAAAACATTTCAGGGCTGGAATCCTGCACTGGGGCAATAATTTCACAAAGCAACTGCTTTTTGCAAAATCAAAATATTTGCGAAAAAAGAAACTTTTTGTTTCTGATCCACATTTTCCATTTGCGAAGCAAGAAGTGTGCACTGCAGCAATTTCAGGGCATGACATTCTCGCAGCAACCCATAGGCAAACAGCGAAACCCTATTGGTATGGCAAACCCTTGTCGGAATACTGCAAGTACCGAGCATTCCCGCTCCACTGAAACTTGCGAGCGGAAATTGCAGGGCATGGTTCTTGTTGGCAAGAATGCACTTTTGATAGTCTTCAATGGCGCATGGCACAGCGCAGTGCCCTGCAAAAAGCCCAATGCAGCGGGCTTTTTGCCATCAGGCGCAAATGCAGTTTTCGGGCTTCAAAACACTGCAATGCCAGAAAGCCAAATGCAGGGTTTGGTGTGCTGTGCGCAAAAGAAAATCAACCGGGTTGCTGCTGCATTCCCGTGCTGCCCGCCCGTTTGGGTGAGCAGCACGGCAAATTCGGCAGCAGCCTGGTTTCAGGATTCCATCAGGCCTTGGTCAGGCCTTCATCAAGCCCCGATCAGGACGTGATCAGGAACTGGTCGCGCTCTTGGTCCTGAATCCACTTGGGCGCCTTGCCCCGGCCGGTCCAGGTCTGGCCTGTGGCAGGGTCGCGGTACTTGGGCGCCACCTTGGTGCCGCTGGTGCTGTTGGCAGCACGCGCTTTGGAACCGGAAGAGGGAAACACATCCCGCTCTGACAGTTGGAACTCTTCCATCAGGCTGCGGATCTGGGCCAGGGCGCCGGCAATTTCATTTTTCCGGGCTTCACTGATCTTTTTCTCGAGTTCCACACGGTCCTGGACCAGTTCTTTATAGCTTTTCATGGGTATTGCATTGGTATGAATCAAAGGGAATTCATTATAAGCACCAGATTAAACCCATGTCTTCAAAAGATTAACTTTAGCCTACGTTTTTCAGGAGATCTGGCGCTTTTGCCAGTCCAGGGGGTGCTCAGCGGCAGGGTCTTTCTGCGCCAGCACCTTGTCAATGCGCTTGCCATCCAGGTCCAGCACTTCAAATACCCAGCCTTCGCAGGCAATGCGTTCGGCCACTGCGGGCAAATGGCCCGATTCGGCCATTAACAGGCCCGCGAGCGTGTTATAGCGGCCCCGGTCTTCTTCTGGCAGTTCGCGAATATCAAGCCGCGCCTTCAATTCAGACACCGGCATCAGCCCGTCCAGCAGCCAGGAGCCGTCCTCACGCTGCACCGCCCAGGCATCGGTGGGCGCGCCCGGCTGCAATTCGCCGGTAATGGCTTCAAGCAGATCGCGCGGCGTCATGATGCCCTGCACCACCCCATATTCATCAACCACAAACACCATGCGGCCCGAGCGTGCCCGAAACTGCTCCAGCAGTTCCATGCCGCTCAAGGTTTCGGGCAGGAAAGCTGCCGGCTGCACATGCGGTTCAATGGTTTCTTCGGACCGGGGGGCCAGTTCCAGCAGGTGTGCCACGCTGATGACGCCCACCACATCGTCCAGCGAACTGCGGCAGACCGGGTACCAGGAATGCGCCCCCTTGTCGCCGGCGGCACTGGCCATCTGCAGGCACTGCGCCACGGTGTGGCTGGCGTCCAGCCACTGCACATCGCCGCGCGGCACCATGATGGAGGTCAGGGGCCGGTCGTCCAGCAGAAACACGTTCTGCACCATCTGGTGTTCGTGGTGCTCGATCACGCCGGCATCGCGCCCCTCTTCCAGGCTGGCCACGATTTCTTCTTCGGTGACAGCGCGCGCAGCCGAATTGTCCACCCGGAGCAGCCGCAGCACGGCCTGGGTGGACATGGCCAGCAAGGCCACAAAAGGCTTGGCAATTTTTGCCACCCACACCATGGGCCGCGCCACCAGCCGCGCCACTGGCTCGGGGTACAGCTGGCCGATGCGCTTGGGCACCAGTTCGCCAAACACGATGGTGACAAAGGTGATGACCGTGACCACGATGGCCGTGGCAGAAAAGCTGGCCGCGCCCACCGGCATGCCCAGCGTTTCCAGCCAGGCCGCCAGCCGGCCACTGAAGGCGGCTTCACCGATGATGCCGTTGAGCATGCCGATGGACGTGATGCCCACCTGCACCGAAGACAGGAACTGCGTCGGGTTGTCCAGCAGGGCCAGCGCAGACTGGGCACCCCGGTCACCTTCTTCGGACATGGCCGTCAGGCGCGATTTGCGGCTGGACGCCAGCGCCAGTTCGGACATTGCGAACACGCCGTTGAGCAGGGTCAGCAGCGCGATCAGCAGAAAATCCATGATTTTGAAACGACTTGAAAGAACAAGATGGCACTTTACTGTGTTGGCGATGTACAGGGCTGCGACACCGCTCTGGGCCGGCTGCTGGAGCACATCGGTTTTTCGCCCAGCCGCGACACGGCGTACCTGCTGGGCGATCTGGTCAACCGGGGGCCGGACTCGGCGGCGGTGCTGCGCCGCTGCAGGGCGGGCGAAGGTGCGCTGCGCTGCCTGCTTGGCAACCACGACCTGCACCTGCTGGCCACGGCGTACGGTGTGCGCTCACCGTCGCGCCGCGACACACTGGACGGCGTTCTGCAGGCGCCCGACCGGGCTGCCCTGCTGGACTGGCTGCGCCAGCAGCCGCTGGTGCGCACCCATGAACACGCGGGCGAAACTTTGCTGATGCTGCACGCCGGGGTGCTGCCCGCCTGGAGCGTGGCTGAGACCGTGGCGCTGGCCAGCGAAGTGCATGGCGTGCTGCGCGGCCCGGACCTGCAGGGTTTTTTGCAGCAGCTGTATGGCAACACGCCCGACCGCTGGAGCCCGTCGCTTGCCGGCGCAGACCGGCTGCGCGTGGTCGTCAATGCGCTCACGCGGCTGCGCTTTTGCACACCGGACGGGGTGATGGATTTTGACAGCGCGGAAAGCGCCAAAGCGCCGCCGCCCGGCCTGGTGCCGTGGTTCGATGCGCCCGGCCGGCGCACCGAGGGCACGTTGATTGCGTTTGGCCACTGGTCGATGCTGGGCTGGATGGACCAGCCCGGTGTGCTGTCGCTGGACACCGGCTGCGTCTGGGGCGGCTGCCTGAGCGCGGTGCGCTTTGGCGCCACGCTGGCCGAGCGCGAGCACCTGAAAGTGGACTGCGCACAGGCACAAAAGCCGGGCTGATGCCCGGCTGGTGGCTGTTCAATAACTGTGATTTGCTATTGAAACAATAGCTGCTGGCGCAGGCTGGGCCTGCGCTGGAGGCTGTTTTGACCTCAAATCCGGAAGAAGCCCTGTCCTGCTGCCCGGCCCCTGGTTTTTGACTGGGACCTGGGTGGGCAGGGGCTGCGCTGCACCGCTCAGGTGCTGGACGCAGTGGTGGACGCGCCGGACTCGGCAGAAGGGCTGTGTGCGCTGGACACGCTTTCGGGCACCGGGCGGAACAGCGCTGCCACCTTGCGCTTGGACTTGATGTTGGACGACACCACACGGCCGCCGGTCTGGGCGCGCCCGGCCGCTTCCCACTGCGCCGCTTCGCCGCCTTCGGCAGGCGCTTCGTAGGGCTTGTGGAAGAAGGGGTCGCGCGATGCCACGGCCGGGCGGAAACCGCCGCGTTCCCTGCGGCCGCTGTGTTCGCCATAGGACGAGGCGCGCTCCGGGCGGCCACTGGAACCGGTGCCATGGCCTGCACTGGAACGCACTGCCCGGTGGTCGCTGCTGCTGCCGTAACCGGTCCCGGTCCCGTTTCCGTTGGCATGGCCGTGCTCGCTGCGGCGGCTGTCGCTTTCGGTGCGAGTGTGCGATGGCGGGCGCGCAGGCGCGGACTCGGCGCCATAGGCCAGCGTTTCAATCTCGATTTTTCGCTTCAGCAGTTTTTCAATGTCGGCCACCAGGCGCGCATCGCTGCCCGACACCAGCGTCACCGCCAAGCCGGAAGCGCCAGCGCGGCCGGTGCGGCCAATGCGGTGCACATAGTCTTCGGCGTTGAAAGGCACGTCGAAGTTGAACACCGCCGGCACGTCCTTGATGTCCAGACCGCGCGCGGCCACATCGGTGCAGACCAGCAGATCGACTTCGCCGCTCTTGAACAATTCCAGCGCCTTGAGGCGCTCGTCCTGGCTCTTGTCGCCGTGCAGCGCGGTGGTTTTCAGGCCCTCGCGCTCCAGGCTGCGCGCCAGCCGGCCGCAGCCGAGCTTGCTGTTGACGAAGATGAAGGCCTGCTTGATGCCGCGCGTTTTCAGCACCTGGTGGATGGCGCGGCGCTTGTCGTCATCGCCGGCACTGTAGAAATGCTGCTCGACGGTGGAGGCGGTCTCGTTCGGCCGCGCCACCTCGATGGTGACGGGGTCTTGCAGGTAGCTGCCGGCCAGGCGCTTGATTTCGGGCGAGAAGGTGGCGCTGAACAGCAGCGTGGTGCGCTGCTTGGGCAGGTACGACAGGATGCGCTGCAGGTCGGGCAGGAAACCGATGTCGAGCATCCGGT
>JAGOCN010000066.1 GCA_017998735.1 Giesbergeria sp. | reverse complement strand
GTCCTGCCGGCCGGGCTGGACACGGTGGTGCCGCAGGAACTGGTGCAGCTTGGTGCAGCGGATGGGGGCAGCACCCTCACCGTGCCGGCCGACGTGCTGCGCGCCAGCGCCAACCGGCGCCTCAAGGGTGAAGACCTGGTGGAGGGCGGCGTGGCGCTGGCGCGTGGCACGCGGCTGGGGCCGGCGGCGCTGGGCCTGCTGGCCAGCCTGGGGCTGGCGCAGGTGGCGGTGCTGCGGCGCCTGCGCGTGGCGTATTTTTCCACCGGCAGTGAAATTTTGAGCCTGGGCGAGGCGCCGCGCGAAGGCGCGGTGTACGACAGCAACCGCTACACCGTCTTTGGCCTGCTGAGCCGCCTGGGCGTGCAGGTGATCGACCTGGGCGTGGTGCGCGACGAGCCGGCGCTGCTGGAAGCCGCCTTTCGCCAGGCCGCCGCCCAGGCCGACGCCATCCTCACCAGCGGCGGGGTCAGCACCGGCGAAGCAGACCACACCCGCACCCTGCTGCAGCAACTGGGCGACGTGGCCTTCTGGCGCATTGCCATGCGCCCCGGCCGGCCGATGGCGGTGGGGCGCATCCGGGCTGCGCTTCCTGCAACGCCATTTCAAGCCAAATCGGCCTCCATCCCAGGCGCAGCCTGCGCCAGCAGCTATCAAAAAGAGAGTGATTCAGCCCCGCACGAAGCCCTGCTGTTTGCGCTGCCCGGCAACCCGGTGGCGGTGATGGTGACTTTTCTGGCACTGGTGCGCCCTGCCCTGCTGCAGATGATGGGCAGCACGCAGCAAGCCGCGCCGCCCCTGGTGCCAGCGCGCAGCGCCACCGCCCTGAAAAAACGCCCGGGCCGCACCGAATACCAGCGCGCCCGCATCGCCACCGCGCCCGACGGCACGCTGGAGGCGTGCGCCTTGGGCAACCAGGGCTCGGGCGTGCTCAGTTCCATGGTGCAGGCGCAGGGCCTGATCGTGCTGGGCCATGCGCAAGGCGCCGTGGCGGCCGGCGACACCGTGAACGTGCTGCTGTTTGACGGCCTTGTCTGACACCCGGCAACGGCGCGCCCTTGCGCGTGCCAGACCGGTGCAATGCCTAAGGTTCACCATGCATAGCGCACTGCCGGCTTGAAGGTCGAGTGGCGATACATTAGAAAAATTGTCTGCCAGCGCCACCGGTGGCCCGGCCCGACCACCAGCCTTTTCATCGGCTTTTTCACCGTTTCGTTTCAGGAGTTGCCCATGCCCTACGAAAGCCACCACCTGGCCCAGCCCCCCACCCTTGACCAGGTGGAACGCGTGCGCGGCGTTGCCGTGCTGGAATTTGGCACGCCCTGGTGCGGCCACTGCCTGCGCGCCCAGCCGCTCATCGAGCAGGCCCTGGCAGAGCGCAGCGATGTGCAGCATTTCAAGATCGAGGACGGCAAAGGCAAGCCGCTGGGGCGCAGTTACAGCGTCAAGCTGTGGCCCACGCTGGTGTTTTTGCACGACGGCCAGGAAGTGGCGCGCGTGGTGCGGCCCGGTGATGCTGCCACGCTGGCGCAGGCATTCAGGGCGCTGCCGGTGCAGCAGTAGGCATTCCGGGCAAAGGCCTGCGCCCAGGGAAACCCCAGGAAAGCACACCGGCCATCTGTTTTTTCAAGCCACCGACCTTGGCTTCAGGCAGCTGACAGGTCCATGGAATCGCGTCCCAGCGCCACCTGCACGCCCCGGTTGGCCAATGCATCGGCATGCTCGTTGCCGGGGTCGCCCGAATGGCCTTTCACCCAGCGCCAGTCGATGCGGTGCCCGCCGCTGCTGACGACTGCGTCCAGCCGCTGCCACAGTTCGGCGTTCTTCACCGGCTGGCGTGCTGCGGTGCGCCAGCCTCGGGCCTTCCAGCCGGCAATCCATTCGGTGATGCCCTTGCGCACATATTCGCTGTCCAGGTACAGCGTGACGGCGCACGGGCGCTTGAGGGCGCTCAGCGCCTCGATCACCGCCATCAGTTCCATGCGGTTGTTGGTGGTGCCCAGCTCGCCGCCAAACAGCTCTTTCTGCAGGGTGCCAGCGCTCAAGAGCGCGCCCCAGCCGCCAGGGCCGGGATTGCCCTTGCAGGCACCATCGGTGTAGATCACGACTTCGTTCACGCAAATTTCCTGAAATGGTTTTTCAAAAGGGAGTGGCCATCTGGCAAGACCACCTGCCTGTGGCTGCGGTGCGCCACCGGCACCGCACCGGGCGCCATGGCGCCCGCCGTGCGCCAGGCCGGCTCCAGCAGGCGCGCACCCGGCACGCGCTTGATGGCCACCACAAAATAGGCCGCGCCAAAAATCGGCCAGCAGCGCTCGCCCACGGGGTCCAGCCAGCGCCAGCGCTCCAGCCAGCGGGCGCTGCGCACCGCCGGGCTGTAGCAGCCGAAATCGATCGCGTCCACCTCGAAGTTGAGCAGCTGCAGCCAGTCACGCAGCCGCCAGGGGGCAATGAACTCGCCCACGTCCGGCAGGTACAGCTGGCCGCCGCCAAAGCGCTGGGCAAGCCGGGCGCGCTGCTGGCGCATGGCCCACAGGCTGGCAGGGTTCAGGCCGCTCAGGATCACGCGCCCTTCGGGCACCAGCACACGCGCCGCTTCGCGCAGCGCGGTGTGCGGATCGTGGCTCAGTTCCAGCGTGTGCGGCAGCACCAGCAAATCAAGGCTGTTGTCCGGAAACGGCAGCGCCACCGCGTGTGCACGCAGCTGCACTTGGGCAAACTCCGGCGGGGCATCGACCGTGGTGTCCTCGCTGCCGCCGAGCGCCAGCCAGCGGTGCGGCATGCGGTTGGCGCGCAGGCCGTCCAGCATGGGCAGGCCCAGCTGCAGGCTGTGGTAGCCAAACACATCGGCCACCGCCGCGTCAAAGCGCGACTGTTCCCATTCCAGCAGGTAACGGCCGGGAGGGGTATCGAACCAATGGTGCATGCCTATAATTTGAGCGCTCATGAAATTACTGCCGTTGCCCGCTTTTTCCGACAACTACCTCTGGCTGCTGCACGACGCGCAGCGCGCCATCGTGGTGGACCCCGGGGACGCAGGCCCCGTGCTGGCGGCGCTGGAGCGGCTGGCATTGCCGCTGCAGGCCATTCTAGTCACGCACCACCATGCGGACCACGTCGGCGGCGTGGCGCAATTGCGCGCTGCCACCGGCGCCGTGGTGTACGGCCCGGCGCACGAACGCATCCCCGGCCCGTTCACTCCGCTGGTGCAGGGCGACCGGATCGAAGCGCTGGGGCTGGAGTTTTCCGTCATCGACGTGCCCGGCCATACGTCTGGCCACATTGCCTATTTGAGCGACGGCAAGGCACTGGACGGCAGCAGCGCCGGCACCGACGCGCCACTGCTGTTCTGCGGCGACACGCTGTTTTCCGGCGGCTGCGGGCGCCTGTTTGAAGGCACGCCGGCGCAAATGCTGCACTCGCTGGACGCGCTCGCCGCCCTGCCGGGCAACACCCAGGTGTGCTGTGCCCACGAATACACACTTTCCAACCTTCGTTTTGCGCGTTCTGTGGAACCTGCCAACGCGGCGCTGGTCGAGTACCAGGCGCGGTGCGAACAACTGCGCGCGCGCCAGCAGCCCACCCTGCCTTCGACGGTGGCGCAGGAGCGGGCCATCAACCCGTTCCTGCGCACCCGCGAAGCCGCAGTGGCGGAAGCAGCGCAGCGCTTCGCACCTTCTATAGACCCCGGCGACGCGGTGGCTGTCATGGCAGCACTGCGCAAATGGAAAAACGAGTTCTGATGAAAATTTTGCATGTGGCATGCCTTGCAGGCGTGCTGTGGCTGACAGGCTGCGCCACCCAGGGCACCTCTTCTTCCTCCTCCTCTTCCGCTTCTTCCGATGCTTCCGGCGCCTCCGCACAGGACGGCAAAGCCGGTTCTCCCTGGGGGCTCAACGCCCCCTACACCCCCCAGTTGGCGCGCGGACCGCTGCAGCCCATCACGGCGGCACAGGCCGGTGGCAACGGGTCGGTGGCATCGCTCACCGCTCCGGCCGACCTGTGGGACCGCATCCGGCGCGGCTTTGCCATGCCCGACCTGGAAGACGACCTGGTGCAGGAGCGCGAGCAGTGGTATTCCACCCGGCCCGACTACATCCTGCGCATGACGCAGCGCTCGAGCAAATACCTGTTCCACATCGTTGAAGAGCTCGAACGCCGCGGCATGCCCACCGAGCTGGCACTGCTGCCCTACATCGAAAGCGCCTTCAACCCGCAGGCGGTCTCCAGCGCCAAGGCCGCCGGCATGTGGCAGTTCATGCCGGCCACCGGCACCTATTTCGACCTCAAGCAGAACGCCTTTCGCGACGACCGGCGCGACGTGCTGGCCTCCACCCGCGCCGCGCTCGACTACCTGCAAAAGCTGCATGGCATGTTTGGCGACTGGCACTTGGCGCTGGCGGCCTACAACTGGGGCGAAGGCAGCGTGGGCCGCGCCATTGCACGCAACCAGAAGGCCGGCCTGGGCGTGCGCTACACCGACCTGAACATGCCGGCCGAAACGCGCCTGTATGTGCCCAAGCTGCAGGCCGTGAAAAACATCGTGGCCCGGCCCGACTTCTTTCAGACCGAACTGCCGCTGATTGAAAACCACCCGTATTTTCAAAGCGTGGAAATGCGCCACGACATCGACGTGTCGCTGGCCGCCAGGCTGGCCGACATCAACGAGTCGGACTTTCGGGCGCTCAACCCGTCCCTGCACCGGCCGGTCATCCTGGCCGCGGGCACGCCGCTGATCCTGCTGCCCTGGGACAACGCCAAGGTGTTCGAGCGCAACCTGCTGGCCTACAAGGAAGGGCAGTACGCCAGCTGGACGGTGTGGACGCTGCCGTCCACCATGAGCGTGTCCGAAGTGGCGCAGCGCGTGGGCATGAACGAGGCCGATCTGCGCAGCATCAATGGCATTCCGCCGCGCATGCTGGTCAAGGCAGGATCGGCCCTGATCGTGCCGCGCTCGGCCACCATGCGCCAGGACGTGGCCGGCCATGTGGCCGACAACGGCCAGATGTCGCTGACCCCGGAAATCATCACGCACCGCACGGTGGTGCGCGCCGGCAAGCGCGACAGCGTGGCCAGCCTGGCGCGCCGCTACCGCGTCAGCGCCGCCAGCGTGGCCGACTGGAACGACATCCGCACCAATGCCGCCTTAAAGGCGGGCGAGCAGGTGGTCCTGTTCCTGCCGGTGCGCCTGGGCCGGGCCATCACCGAGGCAGCCAGGGCGGCGCCTTCTGCTTCCCCAAGCCGCAGCGCGCAGGTGCGCTCCAGAAAGACCAGCGTTGCCAAAACGCCGGCGCGCAGTGCCCGCAGCGCACGCACCCCCGCGCCCTCGGCCGCCAAGCCGGCGCGCAGCAGTGCCAAAAAAGCGGTGCGGCGCTAGGGCGGCTGCTGCCCACCCATGGGCCACGGCCGTGGCCACATCCCTGGCGCATGGCACATGGCAGGCGCTTCAGTCTTCAAAACCCACAAAAGTCACCGCCTCGTCCACCGGCTTGCGTTCGGACACCACCGCGTTGGCTGCAAAGCCCTCGTCCGGCCAGCCCATGGCAATGCAGGTCTGGATCACCTGGTCGTCGGGAATGCGTGCTTCGGCGCGCACCACGGGCGACTGCATGATGCCCTGGCTGTTGATCACGCAGCCCAGCCCGCGCGACCAGGCGGCATTGACAATGCTGTTGACCACGCCGCCGCAGTCAAACGGCGCCACGTCGCTGCCCTGGATGGCGCGGTCGTAGGTCACGACGATGGACACCGGCGCATCGAACTGGCGAAAGCCGCGCAGCATCCAGTCCTGGCGCTTTTCCCTGTTGTCGCGCTCGATGGCCATGGCGCTGAACAATTGCTTGGCCACCCCGATCTGGCGCTCGCGGTGCAGGCCGGCATAGTCCGGCCCCAGCCGAAACTCGCGTGAATCGGGCACTCCCGCCAGCGTGCGTTCGACGTTGCCAGCGCGGATGCGGTCCAGCACCTCGCCGGTGACCACATAAAAGTTCCACGGCTGGGTGTTGTACGACGTGGGCGCGCGCATGGCCAGCGCCAGCACCTCGCGGATCAGCGCCTTGGGAACGGGTTTTTTCAGGTAGCCACGGATGCTGCGGCGCTGCTGGAGGACGTCGTCGAATTTCATGCAGGTAGGGCCGGACTGGTACTGGCGGTGTGCAAGGCAATGGGATGGGATAAGAGGCAGTGGAGTGCGCAGCGCCAGAGTGCAGCTTGCAAAGCAGTGCTGCAGACTTTTCCGGCGTGCTGCCCATTCTCTGAAGGCAGGCATGGCCTGCGGGTCAAGTGCGGGACAAGGGCCGGATTTGCGCAGGCAGGCAGGCATGCGGTTTGCCGGCTCGGCTGGTCTGGCCCTGCTTCCGTGTAACTTGTGCCTTGTGCCTTGTGCCTTGCGCACTGTGCAAACCGCTTGCCCACAGCGGTTTCTGACTGGCCAGCCGAACGGTCACGCAACCTGTTCGCCAAGCACACCACCTGCTGTCTTTTCTGCGCTGTCTGTTCAGCGCAACTGAAACTTCATGGCAAAAATTGCCTCCAGCGCAGGTGCAACTTGCGCCAGAAGCTCCTCTTTCAATAGCAAAAAAGAGATTTCAAACCCCTGCAGGCCCGCTGGCCACCACAAACTGGCCAGGGCAAGACCGCACTCAATCCTCCTGGCACCCGGCAACACCGCCTGCAGATTCAAGGTGCAGGGCAAGCCCCGTCCATGCCCGCCATGCCGGCGATTTTCTGCATGCGCGAACGGTTTTCCAGACAGGCCTGGTGTTCGGCTTCGGCATTCTGCTTCTGCGCCTGCTGGCGAACCAGTTGCGCGGCCTGGGCGCGTTCGGCCTGCAGCTGCGCCACGCGGGCGCGGATTTGCGGCATGGCGGCAACCGCCGCTTTTTCGCCTTCGACGATGGCCTGCGCACGCTGGCCGAAGTCGGTCGCGCCCATGTCCAGTACCCGCGGGCGAACCACCACATCGGCGCGGGCCAGCTCGGCCTGCCCCAGCCTCTGGCCCATGATGGCAATCGACTGGCCCAGCGTGCCCAGCAGGCCGTCGGGCGTCTTGCCCCGCGCCTTGTTGGAAATGTCCACCGCGATGACCACATCGGCGCCCAGCTGGCGCGCCGCGTCCACCGGCACCGGGCTGGTCATGCCACCATCGACAAAGTGGTAACGGCCAATGGTGACCGGCTGGAACACCCCCGGAATGCTGCTGCTGGCGCGCACCGCCTGGCCGGTGTTGCCGCGCGCGAACACGGTGCGCTCGCCGTCTTCGAGCCGCGTGGCGACGGCCACAAAGGGCTTGGGCAACTGCTCCAGGGTCTTGCGCTGCACCTGTTCGTTCACATAGTCCTCCAGCTTCTGGCCCAGGATCAGCCCGCCCAGCGACAGCTGCAGGTCGCGGATCTTGAGTTCGTCCAGGGCGACGGCCTTTTCCTGCAGCTCAAACGCGTTCATGCCGCTGGCATACAGCGCGCCCACCACGCTGCCCGCGCTGGTGCCCGCCACCACGGCCGGCGTGAAGCCGTTGGCTTCGAGCATCTTGATGACGCCAATGTGCGCAAAGCCCTTGGCGGCGCCGCCGCCGAGGGCAATGCCGATCTTGATGGGTGCAGGTGCTGCCGCAGCGGGGGTGGAGGTGGCTTCAGGCGCCATGGCGGTGCTGCCCGGCGGGGTGCTGCCACAGGCGGCCAGCGTGGCCAGGGCCAGGCCCAGCAGGGAACGCGAAAGAACAGGCAGACGGGTGTGCAAAGAGGTATGCAAA
>JAGOCN010000065.1 GCA_017998735.1 Giesbergeria sp. | reverse complement strand
GCGTCCGGAATGCGCGCCCACAGGTAAAAGCCTGCATCGGGCAGGGCCACGTCCAGCACCGGTGCCAGCACCGGCAGCACCTGTTCAAATTTCTGGCGGTACAGCATGCGGTTGGCTTGCACATGCACCTCATCGCCCCAGGCCGCCATGCTGGCCGCCTGGACTGCCGGGCCCATGGCGCTGCCATGGTAGGTGCGGTAGAGCAGAAAGGCCTTCACCAGCGCGGCATCGCCCGCCACAAAACCGCTGCGCAGCCCGGGCACATTGCTGCGTTTGGAAAGGCTGGTGAAGGACAACAGCCTTGAAAAGCTGCTGCGCCCCAGCCTGGCGGCCGCTTCCAGACCTCCCAGTGGCGGCTCGCCCTGAAAGTAAATTTCGCTGTAGCACTCGTCCGAGGCAATGACAAAACCGTGCTGGTCCGACAGGGCAAACAGCTTTTCCCATTCGGCCAGCGGCATCACGGCGCCGGTGGGGTTGCCGGGCGAGCAGACAAACACCAGTTGCGTGCGCTGCCACACCGCTGCCGGCACGCTGTCCCAGTGGACCGCAAAATTGCGCGCCGGATCGCTGGGGGCAAAGTAAGGGGTGGCGCCTGCCAGCAGGGCGGCGCCTTCGTAGATTTGGTAGAACGGATTGGGGCAAACCACCAGCGGCGCCGGTGTGGCGCTGGCGTCCACCACCGTCTGGGCAAAGGCAAACAGCGCCTCGCGTGAGCCGTTGATGGGCAGCACCTGCGTGGCAGGGTCCAGCGCCACGCCATAGCGGCGCTCCAGCCAGCCCGTGAAAGCTTCGCGCAACCCTGTTTCTCCTAAGGTGGACGGGTAACGCGACAAACCTGCCAGCCCGTCCTGCAATGCCTGCTGGACGAACACCGGCGTGGCATGGCGTGGTTCCCCCATGCCAAGGCTGATGGGCGCCAGCCCTGCGGGTGGCACCACCCCATCAAACAGCTGGCGCAGGCGCTCGAAAGGGTAGGGTTGAAGGCTGGAAAGCAGGGGATTCATGGCTGCCATTATCCAGGAGGGCATGGGCCTGGACTGCACCAGCACAGGGTATTGGAAACGCCTTGTTCAGAATCTTGTGCAGATATTCGAGAACAAAAGCAACATACTTTAAAGCATTGAATGTAACTTACAGATTATTTATTAAAGCAAAAACCAAAGCTTGTCTACCAATCAACGGCAGCTGCATTGCGTGCTTTGGCCAAAGCCAATCGAATTGCTTCCTTTTTGACATCGGCACGACTTGAAGAAGCACCAGAAACAGCGTCTTCAGTCTCTGCAGCGTGCTTTGCAGACAACCGCTGTCTTTTTTGGTACTGCACATGGCGCATGCGTGCATTGTCTGCCTGGGCTGGCGACCAGGCAACCCAGCCTGTGGCATTGCCATCGCCTGCAGGCACCAGTTCGATGCAATCGACCGGACAAACAGGGATGCACAGTTCGCAACCTGTGCAGTGCTCTGCCACCACGGTGTGCATGCGTTTGCTGGCACCCACAATGGCATCCACAGGGCATGCGTCCAGGCACAGCGTGCAACCAATGCACCAGTTTTCATCAATGGAGGCCAAAGTGCGGGGTGATTCAACACCAAATTCGCTGTTGAGCAACTTTGGCGGCACCTGCATAACTGCAGCAATGCGCCTGACGCCTTCCACGCCGCCAGGAGGGCACTGGTCAATGCCTGCCTGCTGCAAAGACACTGCCTGCGCGTAGTGGGCGCAATCGGGGTATCCGCAGCGGGTGCATTGGGTCTGTGGCAACACGGCATCCACCTGCGCTGCCACACCGGACAAAATCAATACAGCTTCAGACACCACCAATAACTTTCAAAACTGGCACCTGTAAAAAAACAGCCAGGCAGCATCTTTCAATGGCTTGGCGTTTTCTTGGCGCTTTATTTGCCCTTATTTGCGCGTGCCGCCGGTAGAACCAGTCGCTGGTTCGGCAGGCATTTCTGCCGAAGTTGCCGGAATTGCCGTGCGCTGCACCACCACGGAAGGCTGCACCGCTGAAGTGGTCACCACTGCAGCAGTGGTGGCCTTGGCCAGCGCAGTGACTGCCGCTTCTGGCTCGGCTGCAATGGGGGCCATCACTGCAGGTTTGGCAGTTTCATTGTCC
This sequence comes from Giesbergeria sp., assembly GCA_017998735.1. Classification (GTDB taxonomy): domain Bacteria; phylum Pseudomonadota; class Gammaproteobacteria; order Burkholderiales; family Burkholderiaceae_C; genus Simplicispira. The sequence goes on along the minus strand of JAGOCN010000065.1, from coordinate 5,646 downwards.
AGAATGAACTGGCGCAGGTTGGGGTACACGTTTTCGCGCCAGCGGCGGCCGCTGAAAATGCCGTAATGTCCAGCGCCCTTGGCTTCAAGGTGGCGCTTGTGCTCTTCAGGAACGCCCGCGCACAAGGTGTGCGCAGCCTGGGTCTGGCCCTTGCCTGAAATATCGTCCAGTTCACCTTCTACCGTGAACACCGCAGTGGTCTTGATGTCCTGGGGGCGCACCAGTTCGAGAACACCTTCGGGTGAACGCACTTCCCAGTTGCCATTGACCAGCTTGTATTCCTGAAAAACGGTCTTGATGGTTTCAAGGTAGTAGTCGGCGTCCATGTCCAGAACGGCGTTGTACTCGTCATAGAACTTGCGGTGGGCAGCGGCACTGGTGTCGTCGCCCTTGATCAGGTCCTTGAAATAGTCGTAATGGCTGCTGGTATGGCGGTCCGGGTTCATGGCCACAAAGCCGGTGTACTGCAGGAAGCCTGGGTAGACGCGGCGGCCGGTACCCGGAAAATTGTTTGGCACCCGGTAAATCACGTTGTTCTCGAACCACTCATAGCTGCGCTTGACAGCCAGGTCGTTCACGCCGGTGGGCGAGCGGCGTGCGTCGATCGGGCCACCCATCATCGTCATCGACAGAGGCGTGGTTTCACCCCGCGAGGCCATCAGCGAGACTGCGGCCAGCACCGGCACCGTGGGCTGGCACACACTGACCACATGGCAGTTGCCGTATTTGCCCTGCAGGTGGCGGATGAAGTCTTCTACATAGTTGACATAGTCGTCCAGGTGGAATTCACCTTCCGACAGCGGCACCAGACGGGCGTTTTTCCAGTCGGTGATGTAGACCTTGTGGTCCTTGAGCATGGTGCGCACGGTGTCACGCAAAAGCGTTGCGTAGTGGCCGGACAGCGGCGCCACCACCAGCACCACTGGCTGTGTCTTGAGCTTGGTGAGGGTGGCAGGGTCGTCCGAGAATCGCTTGAAACGGCGCAGTTCGCAAAAGGGCAGGTCGATTTCAATGCGCTCATGGATGGCCACGCCCACGCCATCGACATCTACGGTGGGGATGTTGAATTCCGGCTTTTCATAGTCCTTGCCCAGGCGGTACACCAGATCGTAGGCGGCTGCGATGCGCTGCGACAAAGGCGTTTTTGCAAAGACCGATCCAGGGTTGCTGAACAGTTTTGCAGTGGCGTGGGCGAAATCAGCAAAGGGCTCCATCAGGGAGCGCTGGTTTTCGTAGACTTGGTAAAGCATGGGGCGTTTCTCAAAAATGTTGCAGTGCAATATAACAGCAACTCGTTACCTACGCTGCAGTCGCTAAGGATGGGTCACTGGGCCGAAAAATTTCGTGGATTCGAGTGCAGGGAAAAAATGGGCAGTGCGAATGAAAAATGCAGATTCCATGGCAGCACGGCCAACAAATATCAATCTCGCAAGATGGATATTTGACTCTTCATTGACATAACCGTGTCTCCTTTGCGACTTGTTGCAACCTTCAGAAGCTGGCTTTTTTTGCAGCCATGCACCCAAAAATCCAGCAGCGTGGTCCAGCGAATTCAGGACCATGGAAACGCATTCTGAAGCGCTGGCACCTGTCCAAACGCGCTCAAAAGAACATGCCGCCTGTAGGACGCAGGCTCATCCCGGCCCGCAGGCATTGCGCAGGATCAAACCAGGGCCTGATCGCTCAGGAATGCAAGGGTGCTGCAGCTGACCTTGCCGAAGAGACGCAGTCAGGCTCTGCATTCAGTGGCGGCGGTGGTGCCTCCGCAGCTGCCTGGGCTGCCGCGCGCGCCAGCGCCATGACGGCGCGCGGCGGCGTGTCCTTGAGGTGGTGGTCACTCCACACCTGGCGCCAGCGCCGCGCGCCGCGCAGGCCGTGGCGCAACCCCAGCATGTGGCGTGCAATGGCCGGCCACGGCGTGCCATGGCTGCTGGCTTCGCGCTCCATGTACTGCACCATGGCCTCTTCGATGTCGTCACGCGTGTGCGTGAAAGGTGCTGCACCGTAAAAGCGTTCGTCCCAGTCCGACAGCCACCAGGGGTTGTGGTAGGCCTCGCGCCCCACCATCACGCCGTCCACCAGCGCCAGCTGCTCCAGCACCGTGGCATCCGTGGCTATTCCGCCATTGATGGCAATGGTCAGCGCCGGAAAATCGCGCTTGAGCTGCGCCACCACGCCGTAGCGCAGGGGCGGAATGTCGCGGTTTTCCTTCGGGCTCAGGCCTTTGAGCCAGGCATTGCGGGCATGGACGATGAAGGTGCTGCAACCGGCTTCGGCCACCGTGCCGACAAAATCGCGCACCAGCGCATAGTCTTCGCTGCGGTCCAGGCCGATGCGGTGCTTGACCGTGACCGGCACCCGCACCACGTCCACCATGGCCTTGACGCAATCGGCCACCAGTTGCGGCTCGCGCATCAGGCAGGCGCCAAATGCGCCGCGCTGCACGCGTTCGCTCGGGCAGCCGCAGTTGAGGTTGATTTCGCCGTAACCCCATTGCTCGCCCAGGCGCGCTGCCGCGGCCACCGTGGCCGGCTCGCTGCCGCCCAGCTGCAAGGCCACCGGGTGCTCTTCGGCATTGAAGCGCAGGTGCCGCTCGGTGCCTCCGTGCAGGATGGCACCGCTGTTGACCATTTCCGTGTACAGCAGCACATGGCGGCTGAGCAGCCGGTGCAGGTAGCGGCAGTGGCGGTCGGTCCAGTCCATCATCGGCGCCACCGACAGGCGCCAGGGGTTGAAAGAAGGCAAAGCGCCAGAAACAGGCGCGGCGGGTACGGCGGTGGCAAAAGACATGGCGTGCATTATCCCCTTGCCGGGTTAGGGCGATGGGCAAAAAATACAGTCAAATAAGGCTCCAGCCCTTTACAGGATTGCGCCAGCAGCTATCAAAACAGGAGTTCAAGGTTCAACCTGGTGCGGTGCGAACAGCGGCGCCATCCTGCGCGGCACAGGCACCGCAAGGCAAAAGAAATTCACTCCAGCTGCTGCTGACTTGTGCGGCCCGCAGCAGCTTGCACAGGTCGGTGTCAGGCTGCCGCCTCCAGCCCGTGCGCAAAATGCTGCTGCATGGCGGCCACGGTGGCCTGGCTGTCGCGTGCGGTCAGTGCCGCCAGAAGGGCGGCATGCTCGACCAGGGACTCCTCAATGCGGCCCTGCTTGAGCAGCGAGTGGTGGCGGTTGAGCTTCATCACCTTGCGCAGGTCGCCCACCATCTGTTTGCGCCAGCGGTTGTCGGCCATCTCCAGCAGCTGCATGTGAAACTGCTCGTTCAGGGCAAAGAACAGGTCGCGCTCGTTTACGGCCGCTGCCAGCCCGTCGTGCAGCGCATGCAGGATGCCCAGCTGGCCGGGCGTGGCGGTACGCGCCACCACACCGGCCGCGTCGCTCTCCAGCAGGCTGAGCAGGTGGTAGACATCGCGCAGGTCTTTTTCCGACATTTCGGTGACATAGGCGCCGCGCCGCATCTTCATGGTCACCAGTCCCTCGGCGGCCAGCACCTTCAGCGCTTCGCGCAGGGGCGTGCGGCTGATGCCGAAATCTTCTGCAATTTTCAGTTCATCGATCCAGCTGCCGGGTTGGAGCTCGCGGCTGAAGATGCGCTGGCGCAATTGCTCGGCAACTTCCTGGTACAGGGCACGGGGGGTCAGAATGGCAGCGGACATGGTGGCGAATGTACCAAAGCAGGCTCTCCAAAACTATAAATTAATAATTACAGGAGTGTTAGACTCGCCTCCCAGTGCTTGCAGGCGAAGCTTTGCGAGTGAACACGCCTCTTTTTGCCATACCTGCCATACGCCCCATGAACCGCCCTGCCGACCCTTCCTTCAAGCCTTCCACCCTTGCAGACTGGCAACGTGCCGCCGCCAAATCAGCCCCCGGCGGCGACGTGGACGCCCTGAACTGGACCACGCCCGACGGCATTGTCGTCAAGCCGGTCTACACCGCCGCCGATACTGCAGATCTGGCCTACGCTGACACGCTGCCCGGCTTCGAGCCCTATTTGCGCGGCCCGCAAGCCACCATGTACGCGGTGCGCCCCTGGACGATTCGCCAGTACGCCGGTTTTTCGACCGCCGAAGAATCGAACGCCTTCTACCGCAAGGCGCTGGCCGCGGGCGGACAGGGCGTGTCGGTGGCCTTTGACCTGGCCACGCACCGGGGTTACGACAGCGACCACCCGCGCGTCACGGGCGACGTCGGCAAGGCGGGTGTGGCCATCGACTCGGTCGAGGACATGAAAATCCTGTTTGACCAGATTCCGCTGGACAAGGTCAGTGTCTCGATGACCATGAACGGCGCCGTGCTGCCGGTGCTGGCCGGCTATGTGGTGGCGGCCGAAGAACAGGGCGTGAGCCAGGACAAGCTGTCCGGAACCATTCAGAACGACATTCTGAAAGAGTTCATGGTGCGCAACACCTACATCTACCCGCCCAAGCCCAGCATGCGCATCATTGGCGACATCATTGGCTACACGGCACGCAACATGCCGAAGTTCAATTCGATCTCGATTTCGGGCTACCACATGCAGGAAGCCGGCGCCAACCAGGCGCTCGAACTGGCCTTCACGCTGGCAGATGGCAAGGAATACGTCAAGACCGCCATTGCCTCGGGCCTGGAGGTGGACGAATTTGCGCCGCGCCTGTCGTTCTTCTGGGCGATCGGCATGAACTTCTACCTGGAAGTGGCCAAGATGCGCGCTGCGCGCCTGCTGTGGTGCCGCATCATGAAAGAAACCGGCGCCAGCAACCCCAAGAGCCTGATGCTGCGCACGCACTGCCAGACCAGCGGCTGGAGCCTGACCGAGCAGGACCCGTACAACAACATCGTGCGCACCACCATCGAGGCCATGGCAGCGGTGTTTGGCGGCACGCAAAGCCTGCACACCAATGCGCTCGACGAAGCGATTGCGCTGCCGACCGAGTTTTCTTCGCGCATCGCCCGCAACACCCAGCTCATCATCCAGGAAGAAACGCACATCACCAGTGTGGTGGACCCCTGGGCGGGTTCTTACATGATGGAGCGCCTGACGCAGGACATGGCGGACGCCGCCTGGGCGATCATTGAAGAAGTGGAAGCCATGGGCGGCATGACGCAGGCCGTGGACAGCGGCTGGGCCAAGCTGAAAATTGAAGCCGCCGCTGCCGAAAAACAGGCCAAGATCGATTCCGGCAAAGACGTGATCGTCGGCGTCAACAAGTACAAGCTGGCCAAGGAAGACGCGGTTGACATTCTGCAGATCGACAACGTGAAAGTGCGCGACGGCCAGATTGCGCGCTTGAACGGCATCAAGGCAAAACGCGACGCAGCCCAGGTGCAGCAAGCGCTGGCTGCTCTCACTTCTGCAGCAGAAAGCGGTGAAGGCAACCTGCTGGAGCTGTCGATCAACGCCATGCGCCTGCGCGCCACGGTGGGCGAGGTGTCCGACGCGCTGGAAGAAATCTACGGGCGCCACCGCGCCGATACGCAAAAGGTGACTGGTGTGTACGCAGCTGCTTACGACTCGGCCGAGGGCTGGGACAAATTGAAGGAAGAGATCAACGCCTTTGCAGAAACCGAAGGCCGCCGCCCGCGCGTGATGATCGCAAAATTAGGCCAGGACGGCCACGACCGGGGTGCCAAGGTGGTGGCCACGGCCTTTGCCGACCTGGG
>JAGOCN010000064.1 GCA_017998735.1 Giesbergeria sp. | reverse complement strand
GAACAATGGCTGCGCCGAATGCCAGCGCCGCTGGCCCTCACCCCCGCCCTCTCCCAGAGGGAGAGGGAGCAAAACCGGCGGCATTGCTGGTCAGCGCAAAAACGCTCCGGCCCTGCACCGAACGCCCTGCGCCTGCGCCTGCGCCTGCGCCTGCACCGAACGCCCTGCGCCAAACGCCTTGCGCCTCTTTACAACCCCAGCATCAGCGCAATGTTCTGCACCGCCGCGCCGCTGGCGCCCTTGCCCAGGTTGTCCAGGCGCGCCACCAGCACCGCGTGGCGGTAGGTTTCGTTGCCAAACACGCGCAGTTCCAGGTGGTTGGTGTTGGCCAGGGTGTCGGCGGCCAGCTTGCCGTCGTCGGTGGCCGGCAGCACGCTGACCCATTGCTCGGCCGTGTTGGTGCGCGCGTAGTGCGCGGCCAGCGCGCCGTGCAGGTCGGCGGCGGTGGGCGCGCCGGGCAGCAGGTCCAGGTGCAGCGGCAACTGCACCAGCATGCCCTGGATGAAATTGGCCACGGCGGGCACAAACACGGGCCGGCGGGTCAGGCCGGTGTACTGCATGATTTCGGGCAAATGCTTGTGCGCCAGTCCCAGGCCATACAGCTCAAACGCGGGCGCCTCGCCCTTGTCATAGGCCTCGATCATCGGCCGGCCGCCGCCCGAGTAACCGCTCACCGACGGCAGCGCCAGCGGAAAATCCTTGGGCACCAGACCGGCATCGACCAGCGGGCGCAGCAGCGCGATGGCGCCGGTGGCATAGCAGCCGGGGTTGCTGACGCGGCGGGCGCTGCGCACGGCCTCTTGCTGGCCGGCGCACAGCTCGGGAAAGCCGAACACCCAGCCCGGCGCGGTGCGGTGTGCGGTGCTGGCGTCCACCACCTTGAGGGTGCGGCCGCTCTCCTGCTCCACGGCGTCCACCATGGCCACGGTCTCGCGTGCGGCGTCGTCGTGCAGGCACAGCACCACCAGGTCTGCCTGCGCAATCAGTTCCTGCTTGGCGGCCGGGTTCTTGCGCTGCTCGGGCGCAATGCTGACCAGTTCCACCTGCGGCATGGCCTGCAGGCGTTCGCGGATTTGCAGGCCAGTGGTGCCCGCTTCGCCATCGATAAAAATTTTGGACATGAGATTTTCCTGCAAAAAAAAGCCGCCCGCCTAGTCAGTTTGGCATAAGCGATGGTGCATCGCAGCATGATACATTTCTTGTTGCCTCGTCCTCCTGCCCTCCGCCGGGCCTTTTTTGAAGCCACGGCAGACGGGTGACACCCCATTCCTGAGAAAGCCCTCATGAAGATTCACGAATACCAAGGCAAGGAAATCTTGCGCAATTTTGGTGTGCCCGTTCCGCGTGGCATTCCCGCCTTCACCGTCCAGGAAGCCGTTGAAGCCGCCCAGAAGCTGGGCGGTCCGGTCTGGGTGGTCAAGGCCCAGATCCACGCCGGCGGCCGCGGCAAGGGCGGCGGCGTCAAGGTGGCCAAGTCGGTGGAAGACGTCAAGCGCATTTCTGGCGAAATTCTGGGCATGCAGCTCAAGACGCACCAGACCGGTGCCGAAGGCCAGAAGGTGCGCCGCCTCTACATTGAAGACGGCGCCGACATCAAGAACGAACTGTATGTGTCGCTGGTGACCGACCGCGCCACGCAAAAGGTGGCCCTGATCGCGTCCAGCGAAGGCGGCATGGACATCGAGGAAGTGGCCCACTCCACCCCCGAGAAAATCATCACCGAAATGATTGACCCGCTGACCGGCATCACGACCGAGCAGAGCAAAAAGGTGGCTGCGGCCATCGGTCTGACCGGCGATTCCATTGACCAGGCCGTGGACATCTTTGCCAAGATCTACAAGTGCTACATGGAAACCGATGCGTCGCTGGTGGAAATCAACCCGCTGAACTGCGACTCCAAGGGCAATCTGATGGCGCTGGACGCCAAGTTCAACTTTGACCCGAACGCCCTGTTCCGCCACCCGGAAATCGTGGCCTTCCGCGACCTGGACGAGGAAGACCCGGCCGAAGTCGAAGCCAGCAAGTTTGACCTGGCCTACATCAGCCTGGACGGCAACATCGGCTGCCTGGTCAACGGCGCAGGTCTCGCCATGGCCACCATGGACACCATCAAGCTGTTTGGCGGCGAGCCGGCCAACTTTCTGGACGTGGGCGGCGGCGCCACCGCCGAGAAGGTCACCGAAGCCTTCAAGATCATGCTGGCCAACCCCAAGGTCGAAGGCATTCTGGTCAACATCTTTGGCGGCATCATGAAGTGCGACACCATTGCCACCGGCGTCATTGCCGCGTGCAAGGCGGTCAACCTGCAGGTGCCGCTGGTGGTGCGCATGAAGGGCACCAACGAAGTGCTGGGCAAGAAGCTGCTGGCCGAGTCGGGCCTGCCCATCATTGCCGCCGACACCATGGCCGAAGCCGCGACGCAGATCGTCGCTGCCGTCTCCAAATAATCTTGCGAGGCAGGGCGCACCGGCCGCACGGCCGCCGCGCCCTGGTCCCCCACCGTTCAGGACACACCATGTCGATCTACATCAACAAAGACACCAAGGTCATCACGCAGGGCATCACCGGCAAGACCGGGCAGTTCCACACGGAAAAGTGCCAGGAATACGCGAACGGCAAGAACGCCTTCGTTGCCGGCGTGAACCCGAAGAAGGCCGGCGAGTCGATCTTCAACATCCCGATCTACGCCACCGTCAAGGAAGCCGCCCAGCAGACCGGCGCCACCGTGTCGGTCATCTATGTGCCCCCGGCCGGTGCCGCCGCCGCCATCTGGGAGGCCGTCGAGGCCGACCTGGACATGGCGATCTGCATCACCGAAGGCATTCCGGTGCGCGACATGCTGGAAGTGCGCAACAAGATGCGCGCCAAGGAAGCCGCCGGCGGCAAGAAGACGCTGCTGCTCGGCCCCAACTGCCCCGGCATCATCACGCCCGATGAAATCAAGATCGGCATCATGCCCGGCCACATCCACAGGAAGGGCCGCATCGGCGTGGTCAGCCGCTCCGGCACCTTGACCTACGAAGCCGTGGCCATGCTGACCGAAGTCGGTCTGGGCCAGTCCACCGCCGTGGGCATTGGTGGCGACCCGATCAACGGCCTCAAGCACATCGACGTGATGCGCGCCTTCAACGACGACCCCGATACCGATGCCGTCATCATGATTGGCGAAATCGGCGGCCCCGACGAAGCCGAAGCCGCGCTGTGGTGCAAGGCGAACATGCAAAAACCCATCGTCGGCTTCATTGCCGGCGTCACCGCCCCTCCGGGCAAGCGCATGGGCCACGCCGGCGCGCTGATCTCGGGCGGTGCCGACACGGCCGACGCCAAGCTGGCCGTGATGGAAGAGTCGGGTTTCATCATCACCCGCAACCCGTCCGAACTGGGCCAGCTGCTCAAGGCCCAGCTGAAATAAGCCAAGGCCCCGCACGCCAGCCCTTTCACGCAACGGCAGACCCCAAGGCAGACCACCGCGCCTTGCACCGGCGCCCCTGCCTTGCCATTGCCGAATGGCTGAATACGCCAAATTGCTGGACTGCCATAAACGCGCCTGCGGCCCACGCCCAGGCGCTTTTTTGTGCCCGCAGCGGGCGCGCCATCCGGCACCCAGGGCTTGGCAAATGCCCCGTATGGCCACGGCTGCCCCGTCACCATGTAACGGTGCTGGACAGCACAGCGGCAAAGACCACCCCTCGTCTATGATGCAGGCCGCACACCCCCACCCAACCCACCATGGCGCTTTTTCCACCCCCTCGCGGGCCGCATTGCGGCCGGGGCGGCGCGGCGCCAGGGGCCGCAACTGAACAGCAACGACAGCAGCAGCGCTCTGCTGCCCCGGCGCACCGTGCAGTGCACGCCATGCATGCCATGCACGCCATGCCGGCGCGGCGCGCCTGACATCCCTTCACGGCAGACCATGCACTACGAATACTGCAGCTGCACCGACACCGGGCGGGTGCGCACCAACAACGAAGACGCGGCCAGCCTGGACCCGCAGCACCGCGCCGCCCTGCTGGCCGACGGCATGGGCGGCTACAACGCGGGCGAAGTGGCGGCCCACATGGCCACCACCGGCGTGCGCGCCGAGCTGGCCGCCTGGATGGACCGGCTGCCCCGCCCTTTGGACCTGGCCCCGCAGCAGCTGGCCGAGGCGCTGCAAACCTGCATTGAAACCACCAACCGCGCCATCTACGGCGCTGCCCAGGCGCAGCACCAGTGGGCCGGCATGGGCACCACGCTGGTGGCAGCCGTGTTCTGCGGCACGCATGTGGTGCTGGGGCATGTGGGCGACTCGCGCTGCTACCGCCTGCGCGGCGGCAGCATGGAGCAGCTCACGCGCGACCATTCGCTCTTGCAGGAGCAGCTGGACGCCGGCCTGATCACGCCGCAGCAGGCCGCCGTGTCCAGCCAGCGCAACCTGGTCACGCGCGCGCTGGGGGTCGAAGCCTCGGTGCAGGTGGAAGTGAGCCAGCACCCGCTGCACAGCGGCGACCTGTTTCTGCTGTGTTCCGACGGCCTGAGCGAAATGCTCGGCAGCGCCGACCTGCAGGCCATTGCCGCCACCCGTGCGCCGCTGCAGGACAAGGCGCAGTGCCTGGTCAACGCCGCCAACCTGCGCGGCGGGCGCGACAACATCACCGTGCTGCTGGTGCAGGCCGGCCCCCCGCCCGCGGACTGGCCGGCGCTGCAGCCGGTTGCCGCGCTGGCGCCGCTGCAGGGCGCCCAGGCTTTTTCCGGCCCCTTTGTTGCCCGACACCTCCGGCGCGGCCTGATCGCGCGCTGGCTGGGCTCGCCATGAGGGCGCCGGCCCCCCGGAACGCTGCACACGCCGTGCGGCCGGCCAGCGCAGCGTGCAACCACAGTCCAGTTGCCCGGCGGCACACCGGCCCTGTTGCGGGCACGCATATTGCACGCACTGCCCGCAGAACTGCCCACAGAACTGCTCCATTGCATCCTGTGCGGCAACCCCCCTTTTTTCCTCTTTCTCCTTCTTTTCCTTTCTTCACCATGCATTCCATTCCAATGCCGTCAGGCACGCCATGAGCAGGAGCCACCCCCCCATGCACCGATTGATCATCTCCATCGACGGGGTCGTCATCAAGGAGGTGGATGTGAAAAAGGAGCGCACCACCCTGGGCCGGCGCCCCTACAACGACATCGTCATCGACAGCCTTGCCATCAGCGGCGAACACGCCGTGCTGCACTGCACCGGCAGCGCCGTGGAACTGCAGGACCTGCAAAGCACCAACGGCAGCTACATCAACGGCAAGGCCGTGCAGCGCCAGCTGCTGGTCAGCGGCGACACCATTGAAATGGGCAAGCACAAGGTGCTTTTTCTGGACACGGTGGACGCGGCGCTGCACCTGCAGGCCACGGCGGCCCTGGGCGCGCCGCAGCTGGTGCCGCCCCCACCAGATACACAGCCCTGTCCACATGCGCAGTCGCAGCAACCCCCGTGGCAACCAGGCCAGCAGCGCCCCTGCAACGGCTTCTCTGCCGCTTCCTCTGCTTCTTCTGCCCACTCCATGACCGGCGAAACCGGCGCCGCTTCCATCCCTGCGCCGCTGGGCTATGCCGCCATGCCGGTCAGCGCGTCCATCCAGGTCATCAGCGGCACCGCCGCAGGGCGCGAGGTGACGCTGACCAAAGTGGTCACCACCATCGGCAAGCCCGGCGTGGCCGTGGCCTCCATCACCCGCCGCCACCACGGCTTTGTGCTGATGCACCTGGAAGGCCCCGACCAGACCGTGCTGAACGGCACCGCCATCGGCACCACGCCCCTGCCGCTGTCGTGCAACGACCTGATCGAGCTGGCCGGCACGCAGATGCGCTTTGTGCAATAGCAATAGCGGTCGCAGTGGGAGTGGTGGCACAGGCAGACAGGCAGGTGGTGCAAGCGCCTTTTCTCGGTCGGTCCATTTTTTTGCTATTGATTCAATAGCTGCTGGCGCTTGATTGCATTGCGCTGGAGCCCTGTTCGGCACCAAACCACAGGCACACCGCCGGGCCTCGGCATCGCCTCTTTGACCCCTGGCATTGCTCCTTCTGCCTCTGGGAGAAGGCGGGGATGAGGGCCAGCCGCGCCGGCCACTGCCACTGCCACTGCCCTACCCTTTCCCAAAACTGCCACGCCACCTCGCCCGCAAAACCGAGGAACCAGGAGATCAGTGGTGTCCTTTGGCTCTCCAAAAACCGGGGAGATGGGTGTCCCCTGGTTGCCTGCGGCACCCAAGTAGCAGGGCAATACCAGTTTGCAAAAAGTAGGCCAATGAACGACACTTATCCATGAATTTTGAGTGGGATGAAGCAAAGAGCGAAACCTGCTTTCAGGAGCGCGGGTTTGACTTTGCCTATGCCGCCCGAGCATTCTTCGATCCGAACCGGTTTGTCCGCGCCGACACCCGGCACAGCTATGGCGAAGAGCGTTATCAGTTGGTAGGGCGTATTGAGCAACGCTTGTTTGTGGTGGTCTACACCCCCAGGCAAGACGCCCTGCGCATCATCTCAGCCCGCAAAGCCAACCAACGAGAGGTCCAGAACCATGAAAAAGACAGTACGCGTGACCCTTGATTCGGCCGCTCCAGCCGCATTGGCTGTGGGGCGCATTGACATGGCCCGTGTGGATGCCACCACTGAGGCCGATATCAACAGGCAGGCGGCCCATGATGAAGCCCAAGCCTTGCAAGACACTGCCAAATTTGCGCGCCGTGTGCGCAAACGCCTGGGTTTGAGCCAAGCCGAACTTTCTGAGCGCATTGGCGTTTCGCTCGACACCATCCGCAACTGGGAACAAGGCAAGCGCAGCCCGACAGGTGCCGCGAAAGCGCTGCTGAAAGTACTGGACAGAGCGCCCGAGGCAGCGCTGGCTGCCTTGTATTGAAACGGGGTTGGTTGCTTCAAATCTCACAACTTCTCTTGAACCAGGTTGAAGTGGGCGTCCCGTGATTCCGGGCCTGTATGAGAATTTTGACCCTTCAGCATATTTGGATGCGATCGCCCTGTGGCACAGCACTTCTTGCTACTGATTCAATAGCTGCTGGCGCACGCTGGCAATGGGCTGGAGCCTGATTTGGCACCAAACAACCGCAGCCATGCCGCTGGGCCTCGGCATTGCCCCTTTGGAGCCCGGTGGCCCCTTTGAGCCCCGGCATTGCTCCTTTGGGCTCCGGCATGGCCCCTTCTCCCTCTGGGAGAAGGCGGGGATGAGGGCCAGCAGCGCCGGCAACTGCCACTGCCGCCCTTTCCCAAGAACTTCCTTGCCTGCCTCACCCGCAAAGCACAGCAAAGCGCAAAGCTTTGTAAGACAAATTCGCACTTTGTGACAATTAGGTACGAACAAAATTGTCATTTTCAGACAATTTCGGTTGTGACGTGCCGTTTTGCGCGACCCGCTTTGTCTTTTTTCCGGCTGGCCGCACTGTAACCAGCGGTTTTTCAAAGACACAATGTATTTCTGGCACGCAACCTGCTTATACCTTTGCAAGCCTGCTCCCGAGAGCGACCTTCCTTTCTTTACAGTCTTAGCCTGGCCCGACCTTGCAGCGATGCAGGCAGGCATTCAGGCAAAGCTGGAGAGAAAGAGAAATAACCGGTTTCAGGTGGGTTCCCGGTCTTCTTGTGTTTCTTATCTTTATTCGTTATTTTTCTTTCTTCAGGAGAATTTCCATGTCCATGCCAGTCAACACCATGCAAAACAAAATGCGCAATGCCCGCCGTGCCGCCCAGAAGGGTTTCACGCTGATCGAATTGATGATCGTGGTGGCGATTATTGGTATTCTGGCTGCAATTGCAATTCCACAACACCAAACGTACGTGGCAAAGTCTCAGGA
>JAGOCN010000063.1 GCA_017998735.1 Giesbergeria sp. | reverse complement strand
TGAACCAACTCCAACTTTTCCTGCCCTGCGCCGCCGGTGTCGAGGGCTTTCTTGCCGACGAGGTGCACCAGGCCACCGGGCTGACCGGCGAGGACCTGCTGACCGGGCGCGGCGGCGTGCTGCTGCGCACGTCCTGGCGCGATGCGCTGCTGCTGAACCTGCACAGCCGGCTGGCGCAGCGCGTGCTGGTGCAGCTGGCGCATGCGCCCTACCGTTCTGAAAAAGACCTGTACGAGATTGCCAGCGGCGTGGCCTGGGAGATCTGGTTCACCCCGCGCCAGACCTTCAAGGTCGAAGTGACGGCGCAGCACAGCCCGCTGACCAGCCTGAACTTTGCCGGCCTCAAGGTCAAGGACGCGGTGGCCGACCGCTTTCGCGCCAAGCGTGGCGTGCGCCCGGACGTCAACACCCAGTGGCCGGACGTGCGCGTGCACCTGCACTTGACCACCGACCACGCCACGGTCTACATCGACACCTCGGGTGAACCGCTGTTCAAGCGCGGCTGGCGCGAGGACAAGGGCGACGCGCCACTGAAGGAGACCCTGGCCGCCGCCATGATCGCCGCCAGCGGCTGGGACCCGCACGGCGACGCGCCCGTGCCGCTCTACGACCCGTGCTGCGGCAGCGGCACCATTGCCATCGAGGCAGCGCAGATCGCCTGCCGCATTGCCCCCGGCCAGCGCCGGCGCTTTGCTTTTGAAAAGCTGCTGCCGTTCCAGCCGCATGTCTGGGACGCTATCAAAACAGAAGCTGCCCGCGCAGAGCAGGCAAGCCCTGTGGCCATCTTTGGCAGTGATGTGGCGCACCGCATGGTGGACTTTGCCCAGCGCAACACCGAGCGCGCCGGGGTGCTGGAAGCCGTGCAGCTGCGCGGCGGCGACGCACTGCAGCGCATGCCGCCGTGCGAGGCGCCGGGCGTGATGCTGCTGAACCCGCCGTACGGCGAACGCATTGCCGCTGCCGGCGCCGCTGGCCAGAACGCCGCCGAACGCGCCCGCAGCGGCACCGTGGGCCGCGAGACGGCGCAGACCGAGGACGGCGGCGAATTCTTCGGCCAGCTGGCCTCGCACTGGAAGAAAAACTACGCCGGCTGGCAGGCCTGGATGCTGACGCCCGACCTGAAGCTGCCCGGCAAGATGCGCCTGAAGGAATCGCGCCGCGTGCCGATGTGGAATGGCCCCATCGAATGCCGGCTGTTCCGCTTCGACATGGTCAAAGGCGCAGTGCGCGCCCCGCGTGCCGGCACGGACGCTGCATCTGCTCACGCCCCCGCACCCGCCAAGCCCGCTCCCGATGCGGGTTGAGCTGGCCTGGCCGCTGGCGCAGCCGGCACAGAGCGGCAGCGCGCAAACGCCCACCGCACGCCCCCTGGTGCTGGACACCAACATCGTGCTGGACCTGCTGGTGTTTGCCGACCCGGCTACCGCCCTGCTGCGCCAGCTGCTGCAGGCCGGCGCACTTGGCTGGATTGCCACGGCAGCCATGCGCAGCGAACTCGAACGCGTGCTGGCCTATGACCACATCGCCCCGCGCGTGGCGTTTTATGGCCTCAGCACCTCCGGCGTGCTGGCCTTGTTTGACGCGCATGCGCGCCGCGTACCGGTGGCCGTGCGCCTGCCGACGGTGGTCTGCAGGGACACTGACGACCAGCCATTCCTGGACTTGGCCGCCGCCCACGGCGCGGTGCTTTTGAGCAAGGACAAGGCCGTGCTGGCGCTGCGCAAGCGCCTGCGCAGCCATGGCGCCGACGTGGGATCGGTGCTGGTGCAGGCACGGCCGGGGGCTGAGGCAGGCGTGCCGATGGTGTGACGGTGTGTGCGCTTTCCCTTGTCGGGAAGGGCCGGGCGGGTTGGCAGGTTTTGCCCCTTCCCCCTCTGGGGGAAGGCTGGGATGGGGGCCGACGGCGACGGCACACAACCAGCTTTCAAAACAGAGAAAAGGCTCTTGGACTTTGTTCTCTACCTCAGGCAGAGGGCAGGGATGAGGGCCGTAACGCTTCAGCCAACTTACGCCCTCAACCCCCCACCGCCCGTACCATCTCCCCCGCGTGCGACACCGCGTACAGCACCAGCCCGACCAGACCGCCGACCACGGTGCCGTTGATGCGGATGGTCTGCAAATCGCTGCCAATGTTCAGTTCGATCAATTGCGACATCTCTTGCGCATCCCAGCGCTGCACGGTGTCTTCCATGTGCTGGGCAATGAACCGCGCCATGTCGGGCGCCAGGCCCAGCACCCACTGCTCCAGCCGGGCGTTCAGGGCGTCGCGCAGCGCGGCGTCCTGCGACAGCGATGCCCCCAGCCACTGGCCCATAGCGCGCACATTGCGTGCCACGGCCGAATGCTCGTTGGCCAGGTCGCGCTGCAGCGCGGTGCGCATGCCCTGCCACAGGTCGCGCACATAGCGCCCCAGCGTGGCGTTGGTTTGCAGGTAGCGGCGCACCTCCTCGCCTTTTTGTGCCCAGGCCGGGTCGCTTTGCAGGCGTGCGATGAACTGCTGCACCGATTCGTCGAACTTGGCGCGCAGCTGGTGCTCGGGGTTGGCCGCCACCTCGGCCAGCACGGCTTCCAGGGCGTGCGCCAGCAGCGCCGCGCCCTGCTGGCCCAGCCAGTCGGTGGGCAGCATCTTTTCCTTGCGCGGGTGCTCGGCCTTGAGCCATTGCACGATGGTGTGGGCAATCAGCGTGCGCGTGTCCTCCTGCTGCAACAGCGCAATCAGGCGCGCCAGCGCATCGCCCAGCAGCGCCTGGTGGCGCCCGTCCTGCGTCAGCGCGCCCAGCACGCGTGCCATGGCCTGCGACAGGTCCACCTGGCCGATCAGCGTGCGCGCTGCCCGGCGGATGAAATGCTCCACCTGCCGGTCCTGCACCATGTCGAGTGCGGCCGACAGCATGCGCGCCACCTGGTCGCCCAGCAATTGCGCGTGGCCCGGCGCCAGCAGCCATTCGGCCAGCCGCGCCACCAGGTCGTGCCGGCGCACCAGCGCGGCCAGCGATGCGGCGTCCAGAAAGCGCTCCTGCACAAAGCGCGCCAGGTTGCGGCCAATGCGGTCCTTGTTGCGCGGCACGATGGCCGTGTGCCGGGCAATGAACGGAATCGGCACGCGGTGGAACAGCGCCCGCACCGCAAACCAGTCGGCCAGCGCGCCCACCATGGCCGCTTCGGCCACCGCCTTGATGCCGTCCACCCACAGGCCGCGCGGCGCAAGCAGGGTGGCGACAAACACCGCTGCCGCCAGCAGCAGCAGCGCCAGGGCAATGCGTTTGGAGCGCCGCAGCGCAGCGGTCTGGTCGGGCATGGGTGGATGGATTGGTGAAGGGGTCAAAGCGGACAACGGAGCAACCATTGCCGCCCCGGCCTGTCAATGCACATTGAAAATGAAATACAAGCTTTATCGGCCTCCAGCGCAAGCCCAGCTTGCGCCTCCAGCTATCAAAAAAATAGTGCTGGCCCACCTGGGGTTGACCGACAGCACAGAGCCGTTTGTGGCTGTCTGGCTGGCTGGCTGAATGCCGGGCCAGGAATGCCGCTATTGCAGGCCTGGATTTTTTGGCAAAAAGTCCCGATGAGCGACATGCCTCGGACAGGTCATAGTCGCCGGCCTGCAAACGAACGCAGCGCCCAGTATTCCGGCAATGGGGGTCAGAGCCCGAGTTTCTCTTCGCGAAATCGTGATCTGACCCCCATTGCCTGCGCCGGTGGTGCGCACCTTCCGAGACAGGTCAACAATCAGGAAAAAGTGCCTCCAGCGCAAGTGCAGCATGCGCCAGCAGCTCCTGATTCCATAGCAAAACCCAGCGTTTTCTGCAAAAGGGCTTCAGACCGGCCAAGGCAAAAGTGCACCAGCAGCGCTAGCACAGCCGCAGCCGCTCACCGCAGGCCGTCCTACTTGATGCCCAGCAGCTCGACCTCGAAGTTCAGCGTGGCATTGGGCGGAATCACGCCGCCGGCGCCGCGTGCGCCGTAGGCAATGGCGGGCGGGCAGGTCAGTTTGGCCCTGCCGCCGACTTTCATTTTCTGCACGCCTTCGGTCCAGCATGGGATCACGCCCTTGAGCGGAAACTCGATCGGTTCGCCGCGTGCCAGTGAACTGTCAAATTCCTTGCCCGACTCGGGAAAGGTGCCCCGGTAGTGCACACGTACCGTGTCGCTGGCTTTGGGGCTGGCGCCGGTGCCTTCGCGGACGCTCTGGTACACCAACCCGCTGGCGGTGGTGACCGGGGCCGGGGCGGCGGCAGCAGGAGCGGCGGCAGCAGTCGCAGCCACAGGGGTGGTGGCGGCAGGCGTGGCAGCGTGGGCGGCAGCGCCCAGGGCCAGCCAGGCGCCCAGGGCAAAAGCGGCAGGAAGGTGACGGATCATGGTGTCAATGTCTTTCAATGGGAAAAAACGGAAAACGGAAAACGGAAAATGGAAAAAAGGAAACAGGCCGGAATCAGAAAAGCAAAAAGGCAAGAAGGCCTGTGCACCGGGCGCAGGCCGTGGTTTCAGCTGGCGGGCAGCGTTTAAGCAGGAGCGGAATAGGCCAGCCGTTCAGCCGCCCAACCATTCACCCGCCTCAGGCAGCCTGCGTCGCCCTGGCGGCCGGCACGCCCATGGCGTCCAGCGCGCTGGCCACATGGCCCACGGTGCGCTCGATGTTGTGCCACTTCTCCAGCCCGAACAAACCGATGCGGAACGTCTGAAAATCCGCCCGCTCATCGCACTGCAGCGGCACGCCGGCGGCGGTCTGCAGGCCCACTTGCATGAACTTCTTGCCGTTCTGGATGGACGGATCCTGGGTGTAGCTGACCACCACGCCCGGCGCCTTGAAGCCCTCGGCCGCCACGCTGGCAAAGCCGCGCGACTCCAGCAGCGTGCGCACCTGCGCGCCCAGCGCCATCTGCTCCTCGCGCACCTTGGCAAAACCGTAGGCGCGGGTTTCCAGCATCACGTCGCGCAGGCGCACCAGCGCGTCGGTGGGCAGCGTGGTGTGGTAGGCGTGCTGGCCTTTTTCGTAGCCCTCGGCAATCTGCATCCACTTCTTCAAATCGCAGGAAAAGCTGGAGCTTTGCGTGGACTCGATGGCTTCGCGTGCACGCTGTGACAGCATCACCATGGCGCAGCAGGGCGAGCTGCTCCAGCCCTTTTGCGGCGCCGAAATCAGCAGGTCCACGCCGGTGGCTTCCATGTCCACCCACATCGCGCCCGAGGCCACGCAGTCCAGCACAAACAGCGCGCCCACTTCGTGCGCGGCGTCGGCCACGGTGCGCAGGTAGGCATCGGGCAGCAGGATGCCGCTGGCGGTTTCCACGTGCGGGGCAAACACCACCTTGGGTTTTTCGGCGCGGATGGCGGCGGCCACCTCGCCGGCCGGGCAGGGCGCCCAGGGGTCCTGGCTGCCGCTGCCTTGCTGGCGCGCCTTGCAGACCACCGCGCCGCCGTTCAGGCCAAAGCAGCCAGCGTCAAAAATCTGCGTCCAGCGGTAGCTGAACCAGCCGTTGCGCACGATCAGCACCTTCTCGCCATTGGCGAACTGGCGCGCCACCGCTTCCATGCCAAAGGTGCCGCTGCCGGGAATCAGCACCGCGGTGTGGGCGTGGTAGACCTCTTTCAGCGTCGCCAGAATGTCCTGCGCCACGCCGGTGAAGCGCTTGGACATGTGGTTGAGGGCGCGGTCGGTGTAGACCACGGAAAATTCAAGCAGACCGTCAGGGTCGATATCGGGCAACAGGCCGGGCATGGAAAGCTCTCCGCCGCAAGGGCAAAAAAAGGGTCGAAAGACCGGTGAAAAGGGGTGTGGACCGCGTCTGGCGCAGGCCGCGCCGCGCCGCAGCGCACATGAAAATCAGCTTATCACGCAGGCAGTGCCCATTCACTGCGCCGCAGCCACTGCCCCCGCAGCGCAGCGGGTCGCTGCAGCCAGGGCTTGCCGGCCGCTACGATGGCCGTTTTTGCCACTGAAAGCGCACCGATGCCCGATTTTCGCAGCGACACCGTCACCCAGCCCACCCCCGCCATGCGCGCCGCCATGCAGGCCGCGCCGCTGGGCGACGACGTGTTTGGCGACGACCCGTCGGTCAACGCGCTGCAGGACCACGCCGCGCAGCTGCTGGGCTTCGAGGCCGCGCTGTTTGCCCCCACCGGCACGCAGACCAACCTGATTGCGCTGATGGGCCACTGCCAGCGCGGCGACGAGGCCATCGTTGGCCAGAGCTGGCACACCTACCGCTGGGAAGGCGGCGGCATGGCGGTGCTCGGCTCCATCCAGCCGCAGCCGGTGGAAACGCAGGCGGACGGCACGCTGCGCCTGTCTGACATTGCCGGTGCCATCAAGCCCGACGACCCGCACTTTGCCCGCACCCGCCTGGTGGTGCTGGAAAACACCACCGGCGGCCAGGTGCTGCCCACACCGTACATCGCGCAGGTCGCGCAGCTGGCAAAGGCGCGCGGCCTGGCCCTGCACCTGGACGGCGCGCGCCTGTTCAACGCCGCCGCCGCCAATGCCGAGGCGAACGGCAGCGACGTGTACGCCGAAGCCCGCGCCATCTGCGCGCACTTCGACACCGCATCGGTGTGCCTGAGCAAGGGCCTGGGCGCGCCGGTGGGCTCGCTGCTGCTGGGCACGCAGGCGTTCATCCGCCAGGCCCGGCGCACGCGCAAGATGCTCGGCGGCGCCATGCGCCAGGCCGGTTTTCTGGCCGCCGCCGGCCAGTACGCGCTGCAGCACCACGTGCACCGCCTGGCCGACGACCATGCCCTGCTGCGCCAGCTGGCCACCGGCCTGCAGCAGGTGGCAGAGGGGCACCCGGTGCTGGCCGGCCGGATGGTGGTGCACCCGGCGCAGACCAACATCTTGTTCACCGACGTGGACGCCGCCATCGCCCCGCAGTTCACCGCCTGGCTGGCGCAGGCCGGCGTGCGCGTCACCACCGGCCAGCACGGCGAGCGCACCCGCCTGCGCTGGGTGGCGCACCTGGACGTGAATGCGGCCGACGTGGCGCAGGCGCTGGCGTGCGTGCAGAGGTTTGCGGGGGAGTGAGGGGGATTGGGGAGGAGTGAGGGAGGGGTGAGGGAGCCAAGAAGGCGAAGCCAGGAAAAAAGGCTGCAAGCGGTTGCAGTTTCCCGAATGCTCCTGTTTTGATAGCTGCTGGCGCAGTCTGCGCCTGCGCTGGAGGCCGTTTTGGCACATATACAGCTTGTCTGTGCCAATGCACACCACTGGCGCAGGCCCTGCGGTCCGGTCAAGGCGTCGCAAAGAAGAACCCGTGTTGTGACTTTCCCTTCACCCATTGCTGGAACCCGGAGCGAAAGAGCGCCAAGCGGAAAAGCAGCCTGGCTGGTGCAATCCGGCCTTGGTCTTGATTCCTTTGAAATCAGGGCAGGCCAGAAACCCAAGAAGTTTGGGGGCAAGCGTTTCAAGGTGTGGTCTTAATCCCTTTGAAATCAGGGCAGGCCAGAAACATATGGAAGCCGATGGCGACATCGTGAGCCGTACGTCTTAATCCCTTTGAAATCAGGGCAGGCCAGAAACCCGTAACTTTGACCTCGAAGACAAGGAAGCTTTCTGTCTTAATCCCTTTGAAATCAGGGCAGGCCAGAAACCAAAGGCTATCCGCAAGGATAAGAAGAGCCGCGCGTCTTAATGCCTTTGAAATCAGGGCAGGCCAGAAACCTTCCCCTACTTGGACGCCAGTTCCGACCAAGGTCTTAATCCCTTTGAAATCAGGGCAGGCCAGAAACCCACTGAGTGGTTTGTCAAGAGCCTGTCGTACCGTCTTAATCCCCTTGAAATCAGGGCAGGCCAGAAACCCAAAGAAAAGGTGGGAGGTGTAGCTTCCTATCTGTCTTAATCCCTTTGAAATCAGGGCAGGCCAGAAACCAAGCAGGTATTCGAGAAGACTAT
>JAGOCN010000062.1 GCA_017998735.1 Giesbergeria sp. | reverse complement strand
AGCGCATCAGCGCCGAAGCCAGGGTGCCGGTCATCAAGCACCTGGACGGCAACTGCCACACCTATGTGGACGACCCCTGCGACATCGCCATGGCGGTGCGCGTGGCCGACAACGCCAAGACCAGCAAGTACAGCCCCTGCAATGCCAGCGAAAGCCTGCTGGTGGCGGCCGGCGTGGCGGCAGAATTTTTGCCGCGCATTGGTGCGGTCTATGCTGAAAAAGGGGTGGAAATGCGGGTGTGCCAGGCCAGCCGTGCGCTGCTGGCGCCTGTTTCAGGCGCAAATCTGGTGGACGCTACCGAGCAGGACTGGGGCGAGGAGTACCTGGCGCCGGTCATCAGCATCAAGGTGGTGGCCGGCGTCGATGAAGCCATTGCGCACATCAACCGCTATTCCAGCCACCACACCGATGCCATCCTGACCACCCACCACATGCACGCCCAGCGCTTTCTGCGCGAGGTCGATTCGGCCAGCGTCATGGTGAACGCCAGCACGCGCTTTGCCGACGGTTTCGAGTACGGCCTGGGCGCCGAAATCGGCATCAGCACCGACAAGTTCCACGCGCGCGGCCCGGTCGGCATCGAAGGCCTGACCTCGCTCAAGTGGGTGGTGCTGGGCGAGGGCGAGGTGCGCACCTGAACGCCGCTGCTGCCGTGGCTGCCGTTGTGGCTGCTGCCCCTGCCAGCGCACTTCTGGCACCATGCTGCGGCCTGCGCGGCCCCTTGCCCGCCTTTACTGCCTGAGACACCTTCTCTGTGAAAATCATCATCCTTGGAGCGGGCCGCGTCGGCCACAGCGTGGCCGAGAGCCTGGTGTCCGAGCGCAACGACATCACCGTCATCGACACCGATGCCGAGCGCCTGCGCGACCTGGAGGGGCACTTTGACCTGCGCGGCGTGGTCGGCAACGGCATTGACCCGGCCGTGCTGGCCGAGGCCGGTGCCAACGACACCGACCTGCTGATCGCCTGCGCCGCGCAGGATGAAACCAACCTGGTGTGCTGCAAGGTGGCGCAGCTGATGTTCAACGTGCCGGCACGCATTGCACGCGTGCGCTCGTCCGGGTTCGACCCGAACGGGCCGCTGCTCGGGCCCGAGGGTTTTGCGGTCAACGTGATTTGTCCCGAGGCGTCGCTCACGCGCTACATCTCCAAGCTGATCGAATACCCCGAGTCGATGCAGGTGCGCGAGTTTGCCGGCGGCCGTGCCTGCCTGGTGGCCACGCGCGCACGCTTTGGCGCGCCCATGGTCGGCCAGACCATCGGCCACATCCGCGAAACCACACCCGACGTGGCGATGCGCGTGGTCGCCATCTACCGGCGCTTTCCGGAAGAGCCCGACCGCTTTGTGCCCTGCAGCGGCGAGACCCGCATCGAGTCGGGCGACGAGGTGTTCGTGCTGGCGGCGCGCGAGCACCTGCCGTTCGTGCTGGCTTCGCTGCACCGGCGCGAGGGCCAGGAGGTGCGCTCCGTGCGCCGCATCACGATTGCCGGCGGCGGCGAGGTGGGACTGCGCCTGGCGCGCAAGCTGGGCGAAGACCCGGGCCGGTTCTACGTGAAGATCATCGAACACGATGCGGCCCGCTGCGTGCAACTGGCCTCCGAGCTGCCGTCCCATGTGCTGGTGCTGCACGGCGAAGGCACCGACGAGCGGCTGCTGGAGAGCGAAAGCATCGAGGACGTGGACCTGTTCTTGGCGCTGACCGATGACGACGAGAACAACATCATGTCCAGCCTGCTGGCCAAGCGCATGGGCGCGCGGCGCGTGCTGGCGCTGATCAACCGGCGCAGCTACGCCGACCTGATGCACGGCACGCAGATCGACATTGCGCTCTCGCCCGCACAGGCCATGCTGGGCGAGCTGCTGGCGCATGTGCGCCGGGGCGATGTGCAGGCGGTGCACAGCCTGCGCCGGGGCGTGGCCGAGGCGCTGGAGATCGTGGCGCGCGGCGACAAAAAAAGCTCGCGCGTGGTCGGCCGCAAGGTCAGTGACCTGCGCCTGCCGCCCGATGTGCACATGGGACTGATCGTGCGCGGCCTGCCCGAATCGGGCGCTGTGGCCGCGGTGCAGCCGCCCGGCGCACCCTCGCAACAGCCGCCGCCGCTGCCGCCCGAGGTCATCATTCCGCGCAGCCACACCGTGATCGAGAACAACGACCATGTGGTGTTCTTTCTGCCGCACAAGCGCCTGGTGCGCGATGTGGAGCAGCTGTTCCGCGTCAGCGCCACCTTCTTCTGACGCCCCGACGCACTGCTTGCGGCGCCTGCCTGCCCCATGACCGACATCCTTCCCGTCCTGCGCGTGCTCGGCATGCTGATCATGCTGTTCGCCTTTGCCATGGGCGTGCCGCTGGCCGCGTCGCTGTATGCCGGCGATGGCATCTGGAGCATTTACCCGGTGTGCATGGGTTTCACGCTGATGGTGGGGGCCACGCTGCTGCTGACGCTGCGCAAGTACAAGCGCGAACTGCAGCCGCGCCACGGCGTCATGCTGGTCTCGCTGGTGTGGAGCCTGCTGCCGCTGTTTGCCTCGCTGCCGCTGATCCTGGCCTGCCAGCAGGTGGGCCGGCCGATGTCGTTCACGCATGCCTATTTCGAGGCGGTGTCGGGCCTGACCACCACAGGCGCGACGGTGCTCTCGGGCCTGGACACGCTGCCGGTGTCGGTGAACGTGTGGCGCACCTTCCTGCAGTGGATGGGCGGCATGGGCATCCTGATTCTGGCTGTCGCCATCCTGCCGATCCTGGGCGTGGGTGGCGCGCAACTTTTCAAGGCCGAAGCGGCCGGGCCGGTCAAGGACACCAAGCTGACGCCGCGCATCACCCAGACCGCCAAGGGCCTGTGGAGCGTGTATGCACTGTTTTCGGTGGCCTGTGCGCTGGCCTACTGGGCGGGCGGCATGGAGCCGCTGGACGCGCTGATGCACATGTTCTCCACCGTCAGCCTGGGCGGGCTGTCGTCGCACGACGCCAGCTTTGCCTTTTTCCAGTCGCCGCTGCTGGAGGCCATTGCGCTGTTTTTCATGCTGCTGTGCAGCTGCAACTTCGCGCTGTATTTTGTCGCCATGCGCAAGGGCCACTGGCATGGCTTCTGGCACGACCCGGAGCTGCGCGCCACCTATGCGGCGCTGCTGGGCGGAGGCCTGCTGGTGTCACTGCTCCTGTGGTTCAAGGGCACCTACGAGCCGCTGCAGGCGCTGCGCCATGGCGTGTTCCATGTGGTGTCGGTGGCCACCACCACCGGTTACGCCACGGTGGACTACCTGGCCTGGCCGGTGTTCGCGCCGGTGTTCATGCTGATGCTCTCGGGCGTGGCCACCAGCGCCGGCTCCACCGGCGGCGGCATCAAGATGGTGCGCATGCTGATTCTGGTCAAGCAGGCGCGGCGCGAGCTCACGCGCCTGGTGCACCCGAACGCCGTGCAGCCGGTGCGCCTTGGCGGTGCGGTGGTGGAAAGCCGCATGATCTTTTCCGTCATGGCCTTCATGCTGGTGTACGGTGGCACGGTGATCGTGCTGACCATGCTGCTGATGCTGACCGACCTGGAGCCCATCACCGCGTTCAGCGCCGTGATTGCCAGCGTCAACTGCACCGGGCCGGGCCTTGGGGGTGTCGGGCCGGCGTCCAACTACACAGTGCTGACCGATTTTCAGGTGTGGGTCTGCACGTTCGGCATGATGCTCGGGCGGCTGGAAATTTTGAGTTTCATGGCGCTGTTGACGCCCGCATTCTGGCGCCGCTGAGCAGTGCGGCCCGCTTGCAGGACACAGGCGCCATCGCAGCGCAAGGGCGCTGCCCCAGTCTGCACAGCAGCAACGCCTGCCTACAATCATTCGCAAAACCTTTACAAGGCAAGGCTCATCCATGGTTCCGCACCTCGTCACTGCCCTCACTGGCCCCATCAATGAACTCGAGCAGCGCGTCATCGACTCGATGCCCGCCACCGAGCGCTGGTTTCGCCTGGAGTGGATGGAGCACACGCCGCCGTTCTACACCTCGGTGGACATCCGCAATGCCGGTTTCAAGCTGGCGCCGGTGGACACCAACCTGTTTCCCGGCGGCTGGAACAACCTGACCCCCGAAATGCTGCCGCTGGCGGTGCAGGCCGCCATGGCGGCCATCGAGAAAATCTGCCCCGAAGCGCGCAACCTGCTGATCATTCCCGAGAACAATTTGCAGAGCAGCGCCTACCTGGGCAGCCTGGTGCAGCTGCAGCGCATCTTCAACATGGCCGGCTTGAACGTGCGCGTCGGCTCGGTCGATCCGGACCTGAAGAAAAGCACCGCGATTGCCTTGCCCAACGGCGAGAGCATCACGCTCGAACCTGTGCAGCGCGTGCGCGGGCGGCTGGTGCTGAAGAATTTCGACCCCTGCACCATCCTGCTCAACAACGACCTGTCGGCCGGCGCGCCGGGCATTCTGGAGGACCTGTACGAGCAGTACGTGCTGCCGCCGCTGCACGCGGGCTGGAGCGTGCGCCGCAAGAGCAACCATTTCCGCAGTTACGAAGAGGTAGCCAAGCGCTTCAGCAAGATGCTGGGCATCGACCACTGGCTGATCAATCCGATGTTCGGCAAGTGCGGCGAAATCGACTTTGCCACCGATGCCGGTCTGGAAAGCCTGCAGACTCAGGTGGATGCGCTGCTGACCAAGGTGCGGCGCAAGTACAAGGAATACGGCATCAACGAAAAGGCGTTTGCCATTGTCAAGGCCGACAACGGCACGCATGGAACGCATGGCATGGGCGTGATGACGGTGCGCGATGCCAAGGACCTGCTGCCCCTGGCCCTCAAGGCAAGGGAGCGGATGGCGCTGGCAAAGGATGGCCTGATGGTGCACGACGTGATCGTCCAGGAGGGCGTGCTGACCCAGGAGCGCGTGCACGAAGCCGTGGCCGAGCCGGTGGTCTACCTGATGGACCGCTACGTGGTCGGGGGCTTTTACCGCATGCATGCCGACCGGGGCATCGACGAGAACCTCAACACCCCCGGCGCCAGTTTTGTGCCACTGGCCTTTGACCGCAGCACCCACATGCCGCAGCTGGGCGCGCGGCCCGGTGCCAGCGCACCCAACCGCTTCTACATGTACGGCGTGGTGGCGCGCCTGGCCATGCTGGCCGCCAGCTACGAGCTTGAAGCCACCGACCCGAACGCCGAAGACTACAGCTGAGCTTTTAAAACGCTGAAAGGCAAGCGGGGCGCAAGCCACCTCCTTGCCATTGCCGTTGCCGTTGCCGTTGCCGTTGCTGGCCTGCAACAGGTCGGTTGGCAGACGGATCTTGCGCCTGCTGCAGGCCCTGTGCCGGGCGCACAATGGCGCTCCTTCATTTCACCCACCCCGGCTCTGTGCATGGTGGCGCCGGCCGCCAGTGCAGAGCGGCAAACCCAGTGCAAAACTCCAAATCTCCCTTGCGCGTGCTGATGCTGGGTGCCATCGGCGTGGTGTATGGCGACATCGGCACCAGCGTGCTGTATTCGGTGAAAGAGGTGTTTGGCTCCGGCCATGTGCCGTTCACGCCCGGCAATGTGTATGGCATCTTGTCGATCTTTTTCTGGACGCTCACCGTCATCGTGTCATTGAAGTATGTGACGCTGGTGCTGCGCGCCGACAACCATGGCGAAGGCGGCTTGGTGGCCATGCTGGCGCTGGCCTCGCACACGGTGCGCGACCAGCCCCGGCTGCGCGCGGTGCTGCTGCTGGTCGGCATCTTTGGCACCTGCCTGTTTTATGGCGACGGCGTCATCACGCCGGCGATCACGGTGCTGGGCGCGGTCGAGGGGCTGGAGGTGATTTCGCCCGAATTCAAGAAGTACGTGGTGCCGCTGGCATTGGTCATCGTGCTGTTTTTGTTTCTGGTGCAAAAGCGCGGCAGCGCCAGCATCGGGCGCTATTTCGGGCCCGTGATGGTGGTCTGGTTTGCCGTGATTGCCGCGCTGGGCGTGCTGAACATCGCGGACAACCCCGGCATCCTGCGCGCCCTCAGCCCGCATTACGCAGTGGGGTTCATCGCGTCGCAGCCGGGCATCACCTTCCTCATTCTGGGCGCGGTGGTGCTGTGCGTGACCGGCGCCGAGGCGCTGTACGCCGACATGGGCCACTTTGGCCGCCGGCCGATCCGCGTGACCTGGTTCACCATCGTCATGCCGGCGCTGACGCTGAACTATTTTGGCCAGGGCGCGCTGCTGCTCAAGGACGCCAGCGCGGTGAAAAACCCGTTTTTCATGATGGCGCCGGCTTGGGCGCTGGTGCCCATGGTGCTGCTGTCCACCATGGCAGCGGTGATTGCCTCGCAGGCGCTGATCTCGGGCGCGTTCAGCGTCACCAAGCAGGTCATCCAGCTGGGCTATTTGCCGCGCCTGCGCATCCTGCACACCAGCGAGCAGGAGTCGGGGCAGATCTACATGCCGTTTGTCAACTGGGCGCTGTTTGCCATGATCGTGCTGGCGATTGGCATGTTCAAGTCGTCCAGCGCGCTGGCGTCCGCCTATGGCATTGCGGTCACCACCGACATGCTGATCACCACCATCCTGACCTTCTTCGTGATCCGCAATGCCTGGCGCCTGCCGCTGGCGCTCAGCATCGGCGCTACGGTGTTCTTCTTTGTCGTCGACTTTGCCTTCTGGGCGTCCAACCTGCTCAAGCTGCTGGACGGCGGATGGTTCCCTTTGGTGATTGCCACGGCGGTGTTCATCCTGATGAAAACCTGGAAGGACGGGCGGGGCCTCATGCGCGACGCTCTGGCGCACGAGGCCATTGCGCTGCCCGAGTTTCTGGCCTCGGTGTTTGCCAGCCCGCCGGTGCGGGTGGACGGCACGGCGGTGTTTTTGAATGCCGAAGCCGGCACGGTGCCAAACGCCTTGCTGCACAACCTCAAGCACAACAAGGTGCTGCATGCGCAGAACCTGTTTGTCACGGTGCACAACCACGAGGTGCCATGGATGAAAGGCGAAGGCCAGGTGGAGCTGCAGCCGCTGGGCAACGACTGCTGGCAGGTCATGGTGCACTACGGCTTCATGGACGACCCCGACCTGCCGCGTGCCCTGGCGCAGTTGCGCGGTCGCGGCTGCGAGCTGGAGCCGATGCGCACCAGCTATTTTCTGTCGCGCGACACCGTCATTCCCACGGTGGGCACCGGTATGGCGCCCTGGCGCGAAAAGCTGTTTGCCCAGATGCACCACAACGCCAGCGACGCCGCCGACTTTCTGCGCCTGCCGAACAACACGGTGGTGGCGTTGGGCTCCAAGGTTGAAATCTGACTTTCACCTGGCACGGTCTGCTGCGCGGTGGCATGGAGCACTTTGCTGTGCCAGCCATGCAGTTTCAAGCCTTTTGGGCCTCCAGCGCTTGCTGGCATTGCGCCAGCAGCTATTAAAGTAATAGCAAATGACGGGTTCTGATGTTGTGTGCGGTTCTGTCCATGCGCTGCGCCACTGCCAGAATCCGCAACCATGCAGCAGTTTTTCAAAGACCTGAGTTTGTCGGCGTTCACCGCCGGCTTTGTGGCCGTGCTGGTGGGTTTCACCAGTTCGGTGGCGATCGTGTTCCAGGCGGCGCAGGCCTTCCATGCCACGCCGGCGCAGATCACCTCCTGGGTGTGGGCGCTGGGGCTGGGCATGGGGCTGTGCTCGCTGGTGCCGTCGCTGTGGCTGCGCAAGCCGGTGATGGTGGCCTGGTCCACGCCTGGCGCCGCCGTGCTGGCCACCGCCGGGCTGGCCGGCAGCTTCACCATGGCCGACGCGGTCGGCGCCTTTCTGGTGTGCGCTGCCTTGATCACGCTGGTGGGCGTGACCGGCTGGTTCGAGCGCGCCATGAACCGCATCCCCATGGAAATCGCCACCGCGCTGCTGGCTGGCGTGCTGGCGCGCTTCAGTCTGGACGCCTTTGCCG
>JAGOCN010000061.1 GCA_017998735.1 Giesbergeria sp. | reverse complement strand
GCTCCAGACCAGCAGCGCCTTTGCCACAGGTTGGAAGTTTTTGGCAAAAAGTGCCTCCAGCGCATGTGCAGCTTGCGCCAGCAGCTCGCTTTTTGATAGCAAAATTCAGGGTGTTCCATAAAAGCAAATGCTGGTTGGTTGGGCAGGAATGTTCCCACTGCACACCGCAGGGGCAACCCGGAAGGCAAAACCGCCAAGGCAGCGCAGGCCGTAACGCGGCTTGCAGGTGCTGCTGACAAACCCTGGCGCCTGCAGCAGCCACAGTATTTTGAGTTTCAGGTGTTTTCGGCCTCCAGCCCTTGCACAGCCTGCGCCAGCAGCTATGAAATCAGGAGTGGCAATCAGCGCAGTGCATAGCTGCCCGCCACGCCGGCAAACAGCGTGAAGCCGATCCAGTGGTTGACCCGAAAAGCGCGAAAGCATCCGTCGCGCGTGCGCTCGCGGATCAGCCACCAGTGCCAGGCCACCTGCACCAGCACCACTGCAACTGCTACATAAAAAAGAGCGCCCAGCGCAAGCGGGGCCAGCGCTGCGACCCAAAAAACCACCAAAAGCAGATAAAACAAAACAATCGCCGCCACATCAAAGCGCCCGAGCGTGATGGCCGAGGTTTTCATGCCGAGTTTGAGGTCGTCGTCGCGGTCGACCATGGCGTATTCGGTGTCGTAGGCCAGCACCCAGCACAGGTTGCCCAGCACCAGCCACAGCGCCAGCCAGGGCACCTCGTTGCGCACAGCGGCAAACGCCATCGGAATACCCAGGCTGAAGGCCACGCCCAGCACCGCCTGCGGCATGGCAACCACGCGCTTGGCATAGGGGTAGGCAATGGTGACGGCCAGCGCCGGCACGGCCCAGGCAATGGTCAGCGCGTTGGTGGTCAGCACCAGCGCAAACGCCAGCAGCGCCAGCACCGCGCCCAGCGCCAGCGCTTCCTTCACCGAGATGCGGCCCGAGGTGACGGGGCGGTTCACCGTGCGCTTGACATGGCGGTCGAACCCGCGGTCGGCCACGTCGTTGATGCAGCAGCCGGCGCTGCGCATCAGGATGGTGCCCAGCGTGAACACCGCCACCAGGTGCCAGCCCGGAAAACCGCCCGCCGCCACCCACAGCGCCGCCAGCGTGGGCCACAGCAGCAGCAGCCAGCCGGCCGGCCGGTTCCAGCGGATCAGGTCCAGGTAAAGCGCCAAGCGGCTGCGCAGGTTGAGAGGCATAGGGCAGAGATAAAAAAACAGCGAGGCAAGAAACGCAGCAAGGTATTTCAGCCAGCCACTGTCTGCATTTTCTGCAGACAAAAAATGCTACAAGTCCTTGATCTGTCTTTGTGTTTCAAGCAAAAAAACAGCAAGGAAAAATTTGTGCCGGGCATTTTGTAATATAAACTTTTGCAACCAAATAGGTCTACCATATGCCAGCGGTCGGGTTGGATGCAGGCAGCGGTTGCAGCCGCTTTTGCCACCAGACAGCAAAGAGTCGCCATTGGATCTTTCCAAAAGCCTGCACCAGGAAAACAGGAAAGTGCTGCTTCAAAAAAAGGCGCCGATGGCCCTGCCAAGCAACACCCTTTCTGATACAGGACAGGCCAGAGCCAAGGCTGCAGATTCTGCCCCAGGCACACCCGGGGCTGGCTGGGGCTGGATTGCAAGACAAGTCTGATTGCACAACGGCAGGACAGCCGGCCATGAAAGAAACCAGCAATGGCGCCACAAGACAACGGAGTGGAACGGATGAACACACAGGGGCAAGGACAAAGGCAGTGCAACCGGCTTTTTTCAACCGCGCTGAAATTGGCAAGGAAAACCCTGCCTGCACCAATGCAGCAATGCAGCAATGCAGGACTGCCAGCACACGCACGCACCCCGCTCAGATGCCTGTGTCCACGCCTGCATTCCAGCCCGGCAGCTGGCTGACCAGTGCTTGCACCCGTGGACCGGATGAACCATGGAATCGGTAAAAGATCGGTTGCGCCTGGCCCAAGCCCTGTCTTTGTGTCCGGAAAAATTGCCATGTCTTCGCCCTTGCCCGTGAATTCACCTGCCGGCGCACCCGGCCCCACGGAACACAGGCGCTTCTTCTTCTGCGTGTCGGGCCTGTCTGCGCGCAACGAAATCCTGCTCAAGTCCTTTGTGCGCCTGCTGCAAAACGCGACCGCACAGGAGTGGGTTTATTCACCCACAGGCACCGACCTCGTGGTGCTGGGCTCTGAACACTGCGCCGCGCCTTCGGCAAGGCCGGAACAGGAAACGGCGCCATCGCCATCGCCAGCGCCGCCATTGCCACCCCGTGCAACAGCGCGGCTGTGGGTCGGAAATGACAGGCCCGGCGAGCCGTTCACCGTTCCTTTGCCCCTGCATTTCAAGGACGTGGAAACCGCCCTCAACCACATCGGTGTCTGGCTGCTTGCCAACCCGTCTGCGGCACCGGCCGCAGAACCCGCGGGCGCAGGCCCTGGTCACAGCAACGATCACGATCACGATCACGATCACGGCAACGGCAATGGCGACGGCGACGGCGAAACCTACCAGCTCCTGCGGTGGCCACCCGCCTCTTTTCTGCCCACCCTGGAGCGCAAGAAAGCGGCAACGCTGCTGCTCAAGGCACAGCTTGACCTGCCCACCCTGGCGCGCCGCAGTGGCATGGCCCTGGCCGAATGCGAGTTTTTTGTGCAGACGCTGCCTTTTCTGAAAACAACCCCCTGCGCCCCAGCCAGCGCTGCAGACAGCCAGGCACTGGACCTGTTTTTTCTTCCCCCTCCAGCCGATGCAGGTGCAGGCACGGCTGCGGGTGAAGGGCCACTGCATTCTTTGCCAAGCCGCAGGGCGGCTTCTCCTGCCCCGGCACCGGCGCCTGCACCAGCGCCGGCTTTGGCACCTGCCTCCAGGATGGGCACCATCCTGGCGCGCATCCGCAAACAACTGGGGCTGGCGTGACAAGAGAAACCGGCGAACTGAAGATCCTGGTCACCGGCACGGTGGGCGCCGGCAAAACCACCGCCATTGCCGCAGTGAGCGACATCGCGCCCCTCAACACCGACGTGCGCAACAACGACACCTCGGTGGCCAAGGCGCTGACCACGGTGGGGATGGACTACGGCGAACTGGCGCTGGACGGCGGCGAAGTGCTGCGCATCTACGGCACGCCGGGCCAGGAGCGCTACGACTTCATGTGGAAGATTCTGGTCAGGGGCGCTTTGGGGCTGGTCATCCTGATCGACAACAGCCGGCCCGACCCGCTGGCCGATCTGGAAACGTATCTGAAGGGCTTTTCGGACTTCATTGCCAGCTCCGCCTGTGTGGTGGGCGTGGGCAGGATGGAGACGCACCCGGCTCCGCACATCGACCGGTTTGCCGAGCGCTTGGACCAGTGGGGCGCCAGGTGCCCGGTGGTGGCGCTCGATGTGAGGCAGCGCAGCGAAGTCGTTCAGCTGCTGGAACTGCTGCTTGTTCAAATGGAGACAGACGGGTGAACACCTTCGAATTCGGCAAACCGCACGCCGCCATCAAGGTGGCAGCCGTGCGGTCCATTTACAAACTGATGGAGCGCGTCAAGGGCATCCAGGCCGTCGTGGTGTCCACCGAAGACGGCTTTGAAGTGGCCGCCTATGCGGAAAACAAGGCCCAGACCAAACGCCTGGCGGCCATGGCCAGCTCGCTTTCGGCGCTGTGCGACGTGGCAGGAGAGGAAAGCCATCTGGGCCACAGCGAGAGCGTGATCATTTCGGCCGCCGGGGGCCACATCCTGCTGCTCAAGGTGGCCCGGGACGACCTGCCCCTGACGCTCAGCGTGGTTGCCAAGAAAGAAACCGTGATCGGTCAGGCGTTGTATTTCGCGCGGATGGCGGCGGACGAGCTGCAGGCGATGTAGCCCGCCGCCGCGCTTTCCATTGCCAGGCGTTTTGTCAGCACTTTCATTTCAGCATGCGCCGTCGCCTCTTATCGTGCCCGGGCGGCGCCGTCATTTTTCACAGGGCATGTGATCGATGGAAACAATGAGCAGCATCAAACAATCAATGGACCAGCTTTTGTCGTGTGACGGCGCACTGTGTGCAGCGCTGGTCGACTCTTCCAGCGGCATGGTGCTGGGCCAGGCCGGTTCGGGCGTGGACATCGAAATTGCGGCCGCCGGCAACACGGAGGTGGTGCGCGCCAAGATGCGCACCATGCGCGACCTGGGCCTGAACGATGCCATCGAGGACATCCTCATCACGCTGGGCAAGCAGTACCACATCATTCGCCCGATGTCCCGCAAGGAAGGGCTGTTCATCTACCTGGTGCTGGACAAGACGCGCTCCAATCTGGCCCTGTCGCGCCGCAAGGTGCTGGACGTGGAAAAAGAGCTGGAGTTCTGACCGGACTCGCCCCGCAGCCAAAAGCAGACACCCCTGAAGCCGTGGCTTGAACCGCCTTCAGGCCACGCAGCAGAACAACGAAAAGCGGCAGGCCCCTTGCACACAGGGCCTGCCGCTTTTTTGCGTTTCTGCATTACCGGGGTAGCCGGGGCCACCGGGGCTGCAGGCGATCACCGGCCACCTGCAGCGCCACGGCCTTGCCTTCAGTACGGCACTGCGGCGCCGGCAGGCTCACTCTTCCAGCAGCGAGCGCAGCATCCACGCGGTTTGCTCGTGCACCGTCATGCGCTGGGTCAGCAGGTCGGCGGTCGGCTCGTCGCTGGCGTCGTCGCAGATCGGAAACAGTTCGCGCGCGGTGCGTGCCACGGCTTCGTGCCCCTGCACCAGGATGCGCACCATCTCCAGCGCGCGGGGCGGCTCGGAGGGTGCGTCGGGCACGCTGGCCAGGCGGCCAAAGTCGGCGTACGAGCCCGGCGCCACATGGCCCAGCGAGCGGATGCGCTCGGCAATCGGGTCGACCGCGTTCCACAGCTCGGTGTACTGGCCCATGAACATCAGGTGCAGCGTGTTGAACATCGGCCCGGTCACGTTCCAGTGGAAGTTGTGCGTGGTCAGGTACAGCGTGTAGGTGTCGGCCAGCACGCGCGACAGGCCTTCGGCAATGCGCGCCCGGTCTTTCTCGCTGATGCCGATGCTGATGCGCGGCGCCGTGGCGGGCCCCTGGCCTTTGCCGCTGCCAGTGCGGGTGCCGGTCAGCGACATGGGCAGGGTATCGATGTCGCTGCGGCGGTCTGCGGCGGCAGGCGCAGTGCTGGCAGCGCTTTTGCTGGCAGCGGCGGCGGAGGCCGGTTTGGCAGAGGACTTGGCGGGGGTTTTGGCAGAGGACTTGGCCATAAAAAACTCCTGGGGTTGAGAAAATCGACAGGGTACGCCCGGACCTGGTGTGGCACGGCAGCGCACAAGTGCCCAGCGTACAGGCACGGCAGAGGGTGGCGCAGGCACTGCCGCAAAAAGGCCCTGTTTTGCGGGCACGGCACACAGGAACGCGGTGGTGGTGGTGGTGGCGGTGGCGGCGGCGGTGGCGGTGGCAGCGGCGCTGCAGTGCAGCAGCGCCCGCGCCTCAGGTCAGCCGCTGCACCCCCGGCAGTTCGCAGGCCACGATGGCGTTGCGCAGCGCGGCCACGGCCTCGTAGCGGGTGAAGCTGCGCCGCCACACCAGCACCACGCGGCGCGTGGGCGGGGCGCTGCCGTCGCTCTCGCGCACCGGCAGGTAGCGGATATAGGTTTCGTCTGCCGGCCGGTGCTGCGGGTCGCCGTGCAATGCGTCGCGCGGCACCGCCAGGCGCGGCACCAGCGTGACGCCCATGCCGGACGCCACCATGTGCTTGATGGTCTCCAGCGACGAGCCTTCAAAGCTCTTCCTGATGCCTTCGGCGTTGCTGGCGTAGCGGGCAAATTCGGGGCACACCTCCAGCACATGGTCGCGAAAGCAGTGGCCCGCGCCGAGCAGCAGCAGGGTTTCGCTTTTGAGCTGCGCTGCGGTCACGCTGGTTTGCGCCGCCAGCGGGTGCGTGCTGGGCACCGCCGCCATGAACGGCTCGTCGTACAGCGGCGCCACCGCCAGGCCGGTGTCGGGAAACGGTTCGGCCAGGATGGCGCAGTCGATCTCGCCGGTGCGCAGCATCTCCAGCAGCCGCACGGTGAAATTTTCCTGCAGCACCAGCGGCATTTGCGGCGTGCGCGCAATCGACTGGCGCACCAGTTCGGGCAGCAGGTACGGGCCGATGGTGTAGATGACGCCCAGCACCAGCGCGCCCGACACCGGGTCCTGCCCGCGCCGCGCAATCTCCTTGATGGCGGCGGCCTGCTCCAGCACGCTTTGCGCCTGGCGCACGATTTCTTCGCCCAGCGGCGTCACCGTCACCTCGCCCGCGCTGCGCTCGAACAATTTGACCTCCAGCTCTTCTTCCAGCTTCTTGATGGCCACCGACAGGGTGGGCTGCGAGACATGGCAGCTGTAGGCAGCGCGGCCAAAGTGCTTTTCCCGCGCCACGGCCACGATGTATTTGAGTTCGGTGAGGGTCATGGACAAATGCTGGACAGGTGCTTGGTGGAACGCAATTTGCTATTGAAACAATAGCTGCTGGCGCATGATCTGATTGGGCTGCAGGCTTATTTCATCTGATTTTTTCTTTTTGCGCTTGTTGCCTGTTGCCTGTTGCTTGTGGGTTGTTGCGGGTTTGGCACTGCATGTTTCTGCCCTCACCGTGGCGCCGTGCGCATCGCTTCGGTGGTGCGTGCGGTCTCAACGCTCACCGTGGTGACGCGGGCCAGCAGGTCGGCCACCTGCTCCTTGTAGTCGGCAAAGCGGTAGGTGTCGAATTTTTCGCGGATGGTGGGGTCTTTGGGCTTTTTTTCCTTGTGCTGGTCCAGCACCCAGTCGATGGCGCAGCGGTTGCCCAGTTGGTAGGCCCAGGCTTCGGGCGGCACACCGCGCAGCGTGGTTTCAGTGTCGAGCGTGATGCTGCCGGCTGCCGGGTCGGACTTGAGAATCGCCTTGGGCGCCAGACCGGCGGCGCGGGCGCGCGTATCGGGCTCGTCGGTGCGGACCAGGGCAAAAGGCGCTACTGCCTCGTAGCCGATGTGCAGCGCCATCAGCTCCGCGCCCCAGTCGGCCCAGCGCCAGAAGTCGGCGTAGAAGGGAATGCGCGGAAATTCGCGCTTCAGGTTTTGCGCGTACTTCTCGCGGTACAGCGGGTCGTGCAACACCGCGTAGCAGTAATGGAAGATGGCCTGTTTGGTGATTTTGCGGGCTGCTTTGCCTTTGCCAATTTCGGCAGCGTAGTGGGTGGTGAACTGCCTCAAAGCCCAGTCGGTAATGTTGTCGAGCTGCTGGCCCATTTCATATCGATAAAGCGGAAGCGTTTGGGTCTTTTCCAAAAAATCCAGGCCTGGCAGGCTGTTCACCGCCAACGCTTGAAATGGCTTGCTTGCACTGGCCCCTGAAATACAAATAGCTTGGTTGTTCCACATGCCAGCAATGGGGAAAAAGGTGTCCTGCTGATACAGGCGGTGGGTAATGGCGCGTGCGTAATAGGTTTGCAACTGGGTGAATGGACGGTATGCCGAGGAATGAACATGCAAAGGCGAGTACCGAAGATCCGTGCCCTTCACAAGATGATCTTCCAGTTCCTCAGTCCATTTGATCGTTCGTTTGACGAAATCGCGCACTACCTGCTTGTCACCACGCTGTTGTGGATGTTGATGCGAAAACTGACGCCATCGTTTGCGTTCGCTTTCATATTCAGCGCAGAAAAACTGAATTTTTTGGGTTAGCAAACTTTCATCGAAGTCATAAACCCACTCATCCCGGTTGGTAGCAACACCCAACGAGAACTTGCGAAAGATCGCTTTCACGTCCCGGCTGGTCTTCGCCGCCTTGGTTTCCTTGCTCGCCAGCGGCAACAGCGTGTCGAAATCGTTGTCCGTCAGGTTCACCCAGTTGGCATTCTTGTCGGGCTGCACTTGGTCAAAATCCATCTCGCGCATCCGGT
>JAGOCN010000060.1 GCA_017998735.1 Giesbergeria sp. | reverse complement strand
TTTGCCGCTGGCGCTGCTGGGCGCCAGCAAGGGCCACAACGCCTATGTGCGCCCATCGGGCCACTGGATGGCGCGCTATGTGCCGGCGCACCTGCGCCGCTACCCGTTTGTGATGGCCGAGGCGGCGGCTGCGCCGCAGGGCGAGGGTGCCAGCGAGATCAGCCACATTGTGGTGGTCGATGCCGATGCCCCGCACCTGAGCGCTGACGAAGGCGACCGCCTGTTCAACGACGCGGGCGAGCCGTCCGAGGCATTGTTGAAGGTGCAGCGCGTGCTGATGCTGATGGAGCGCGACAACCTGCGCACCCTGGCCATGGTGGCCCAGCTGGAGGCGGCGAACCTGCTGGTGCCCCAGCAGGTCACGGTGGCCAAAAAACAGGGCCAGCACATCGGCCTGCAGGGCCTGCGCGTGGTGGACATGGAGCGTCTTTCCAATCTGGAACCTGAAGCACTCAAGGCGCTGCAGCAAAGCGGTGCACTGGCACTGGCCTATGCGCACCAGCTTTCCCTGACCAATCTGCAAGATGGCGTGCTGTGCGAAGCACCCAACAGTACTGCTGCGTCTGCGGAAAGCACCAGCAGCGGCAGCATCAGCTTTGAAGGCATCGACTGGAGCAAGTTCTAAAGTCTGGTTGGCTGGCTGATGGCACAAAGAGCCGCCAGCCTATTTGCAACACGGGCGTGCAGATGTTGGCAAAAAGTGCCTCCAGCGCAGGCGCAGCCTGCGCTGGCAGCTCATCTTTCAATAGCAAAAGCCACTGCTTGCTGCAGACGCAATGCAGGCCGGTCAGGGCAAAAGTGCTCTGCGCACCGGCAACTTGCTCCAGATCGTCTTGTGGCTGCGGTGCAATGCGCTGCAGGGCGGTGGAATTTACCGTGCTATTTTTTTGATAGCTGCCTGCGCAATGTACACAAGGGCTGCAGCCCCGAAATCAC
The DNA here is from genome assembly GCA_017998735.1 of Giesbergeria sp. Taxonomy (GTDB): domain Bacteria; phylum Pseudomonadota; class Gammaproteobacteria; order Burkholderiales; family Burkholderiaceae_C; genus Simplicispira. The sequence goes on along the minus strand of JAGOCN010000060.1, from coordinate 6,970 downwards.
CTGAAATTTCTTTGTGCCGGTTGCCGGTTGCCGGGTGCCGGGTGCCGGTGTGACAGCATCTGCCCAAACCCGGACTCAGGTGCAATGTGCAGGCAAACCACAGGTACGAACCGTGGTATTTCTGCGAATTTCACGCCTCCTATATGAACTTCATATAGGAGGCGTATAAACTTCGCCTCCAGCATGCTTCCCACCCTCCGCATTCCCCTGCACGTAGCCCCCGACCAGGTGGCGCGGCTGCAGGCTTTGCAGGCGGGTTTTGCGCGGGTGTGCAATGCGCTGGCGCTGCTGGTGCAGCAGACGCGGGTGTGGAACCGGGTGGCGCTGCACCACCTGGCGTACCGGCAGCTGCGCGAACAGTTTCCCGAAATGGGTTCGCAGATGGTGTGCAACGCCATCTACTCGGTCTCGCGCACCGGGCGGCTGGTGTTTCAGCACCCGCAAAGCCCTTTCAGTCTGGCGCGCCTGGGCGAGCGGCCATTGCCGCTCTTGAAGTTTGCAGACAGCTGCCCGGTGTACTTTGACCGCCACACGCTCAGCCTGAAGGCCGGCCAGCTGTCGATGTTCACGCTGGACGGGCGGATGCGCTTTCAGCTGGCGCTGTCGGCGCAGGACGAGGAGCGATTTCACTCGCAAAAGCTGCGCGAGGTGGTGCTGTCGCAGCGCCCCGACGGGGTCTACGAGCTGACCTTTCTGTTGCTCAGCGCCGATGCGGCAGAAGCTGCCGCGCCTGGCGATGCCCTGGGTGCCCATGCCGGCGCTGCGGGCGAAATTCCTGAATACATCATGGTTGAAGAAGTGCAATGAACGCCAAGCAAAAACCTTCGGAACTGCGCGAGGCGATTGCCTCATTGCGCCCCTACTTCGTGCGCTCGGGCTGGTTCAGCCTGGTGTGCAGCCTGCTGGTGCTGGCGCCCTCGGGCTACATGCTGGAAGTGTACGACCGCGTGGTCAACAGCCGCAGCCACACCACGCTGATCATGCTCACGGTGCTGGTGCTGGGCGCCTACCTGCTGATGGAGCTGCTGGAATGGGCGCGCAGCGAGGTGATGCGCGCGGCCAGCGTGGAGCTGGACAAGAAGATGAGCGGGCGCATTTTCAGCGCCATTTTCGAGGCCAATCTCAAGCGCCTGCCCGGCGGCACGCAACAGCCCCTGAACGACTTTCGCCAGGTGCGCGACTTTCTGTTTTCGCCGGTGCTGCTGGCGCTGATGGAGTCGCCGGTGTCGCTGGTGATGATGGTGCTGCTGTTCCTGATCAGCCCGGTGCTGGGCTGGTCGGCCTTGGTGTTTGCCGTGCTGCAGACCATCGTGGCCTGGTTCAACGAGCGCAGCACCAAGCCGCCGCTGATGCAGGCCAACATGGCCGCCATCGAGGCGCAGCGGTACGCGGACGACACGCTGCGCAACGCCGAGGTGATCGAGTCGATGGGCATGCTGCGCAACACCCACCGGCGCTGGCTGCTCAGGCAGCGCAAGTTTCTGGACCTGCAGGCGCTGGCGTCCGAGCGGGCGGGGGCTTTTCAGGCCATTTCCAAATTTTTGCAGACCACGCTGGGCTCCATGCTGCTCGGGCTGGGCTGCTGGCTGTTGCTGCACGACCGGCTCAATGGTGGCGGCGCGATGATGATCGTGGCTTCCATTCTGGGCGGGCGCATGCTGGCGCCCCTGGTGCAGGTGGTGTCGCAGTGGCAGGCGGTGGTGAACGTGCGCGACGCCTGGGCGCGGCTGGACACGTTGCTGGAGGCTGTGCCGGCGCACGCGCCCGGCATGCCCCTGCCGGCGCCTCGTGGCGTGCTGCAGGTGGAGCAGCTGGTGGCGGGTGCACCCGGCAACCCCACGTCCATCCTGCGCGGTGTGCAGTTTGCGCTGTCGCCGGGCGAGGTGCTGGCCGTGGTGGGGCCGTCGGCGGCGGGCAAGACCACGCTGGCGCGCCTGCTGGTGGGACTGTGGCCGGCGCAGGGTGGCAAGGTGCGGCTGGACGGCGCCGACATCCACACCTGGGACAAGGCCGAGCTGGGCGTGCACATGGGGTACCTGCCCCAGGGCGTGGAGCTGTTTGAAGGCACGCTGGCAGAGAACATTGCGCGCTTTGCCACGGTCGAGCGTGCCAAGGTCGAGGCTGCAGCACGGGCCGTGGGCCTGCACGAGTTCATTTTGTCGTTGCCGCAGGGCTATGACAGCCCGGTGGGGCCGGAAGGCGCCCGCCTGTCGGGTGGCCAGCGCCAGCGTGTGGCTCTGGCACGGGCCTTGTACGGCGATCCGGTGTTTGTGGTGCTGGACGAGCCCAACTCCAGCCTGGACGAGGAGGGCGACGCCGCGCTGGCACGCGCCATCCAGGAGGCCAAGGCACGCGGCACCACTTTTGTGGTCATGACGCACCGCACCAGCGTGTTGGGTGTGGCCGACAAGATGCTGGTGCTGCGCGATGGCCAGCAGCAGGTTTTTGGCCCACGCGACGAGGTGCTGGCCGCCCTGCAAAAGGCCCAGCAGGCGCCGCAGCCGCCGGCACCGGTGCCTGGCCAGGGCCGTGCCCTTGCCGCTTTCTGATTTTCACAAGGCAGTCTTTTCATCAGCATCAAACTTCGGTTTGAAACCTCCCTCTTCAGGGGAATGAAATTTATTTGGTGGAGGGGTAACTCCTTCCAGATTCACTCCGAAAGGGGTGTGGATTGAAACATGAAAACCTCCGGTTTTTTCCAACGCAGCGAGCTGACGCAGACGCTGTGGACTTTCAGGCGCGAGTTTCTGGTGGTGGGCGTGTTCAGCATGGTGGCCAATGTGCTCATGCTCTCGCCCACCTTGTACATGCTGCAGGTGTTTGACCGGGTGATGAGCAGCCGCAGCGAACTGACGCTACTGGCGATGTCGCTGATCACGCTGTTTCTGTTTGGCGTGATGGGCTTTGCCGAGTGGATGCGTTCGCGGGTGCTGGTGCGCACCGGGGTGCGTATTGATTCGGTGCTGGCCACGCGGGTTTTCAATGCCAGTTTCGAGGCGCAGCTGGCGCCTTCGGGTGCCAGCCCGGCGCGTGCCTTTGGCGACCTGGTGCAGATTCGCCAGTTCCTGACGGGCCAGGGCGTGCTGGCGTTTTTCGACACGCCCTGGACGCCGGTGTACATGGCGGTGCTGTTCATCCTGCACCCCATGCTGGGCTACCTGGCTTTGTTCTTTGCCGCAGTGCAGGGCGCTTTGGCATGGTTTGGCCACCGCACGGCCGTGGCGCCGTCGGAATCTGCGTCCAAGGCGAGCAGCGAAGCCATGCAGTACCTGCAGGGCAAGCTGCGCAACACCGAGGTGCTTGAACCCATGGGCATGGTGCACAACCTGCGCCCGCACTGGGCGCGCAGGCACGACAAGGCCCAGCAGCTGCAGGGCAGCGCGCAGGCCCGCACACACCGCATCACGGCGATCAGCAAGTTCATCCGTTACAGCCAGCAGTCGCTGGCGCTGGGCGCAGGCGCGCTGCTGGTCATCGACGGCCAGCTGTCGCCCGGCGGCATGATTGCCGCCAACGTGCTGATGTCGCGTGCGCTCGCCCCCATCGACATGCTGGTGGGTGCCTGGCGCGGTTTCATTGGCGCACGCGGTGCCTTCGACCGCCTTGAAGCATTGATGCAGGCGCACCCCGAACGCGATCCGGCGCTCTCGCGTGTGGCGCCGCAGGGGGCGCTGATGCTGCGCGACGTGGTGGCGGTGGCGCCAGGGCGTGCCGAACCCATCCTGAAGGGTGTCAGCCTGTCGGTGCCGGCAGGCACGGTCACAGTGGTTCTGGGGCCTTCGGGCTCGGGCAAGTCCACGCTGGCGCGCTGCATGGTGGGCATCTGGCCAGGGTTGGCGGGCGAGGTGCTGCTCGACGGTCTGCCCATCGGTGGCTGGGACCGCAACGAACTCGGCCCTTACCTGGGCTACCTGCCGCAGGACATCGAGCTGTTCGAGGGTTCGATTGCCGAGAACATTGCGCGCTTTGGCGAAGTGGATTCCGGCAAGGTGATTGCGGCGGCGCGCAGCGCCGGTCTGCACGAGATGATCCTGCGGTTTCCGAAGGGCTACGACACGCCGATTGGCGAGGCCGGCGGGCTGCTGTCGGGCGGCCAGCGCCAGCGCATCGGCCTGGCGCGGGCGGTGTACGGCGACCCGGTGCTGGTGGTGCTGGACGAGCCCAATGCCAACCTGGACGACGTGGGCGAGGCGGCGCTGGTGCAGTCGGTGCTGGAGCTGAAGGCGCGTGGGCGCACGGTGTTCCTGATCACGCACCGCCCCGGCATTGTGGCCGTGGCCGATCGGTTGCTGATTTTGCGCGACGGCAGAGTGCAGGCCGAAGGGCCACGCGATGCGGTGCTGGCGTCGCTGCGCGCGGCGCAGGCGCCGCCGTCTGCTGGCGCGCCGGCGCTGCGCCCGCAGGCCGCGTGATGCACCCCGTTCACTGGGCCGGTTGGGCGTGCGCACCTGTCTTGCCACCCTATCGTCTTTTTTTGCTGCTTTTTTCTGTCGGGTACTGACATGGCCAAATCTTTGCTTTCCATGGATAAAAAAACGGGTGCAGCGCACGATGTGTCTGCATCCGATGCTACTGAAAAAGTAGCAAAAAAAGAGGGTGCAAACCCGGGGCGCATCGGCCTGTGGGCGCTGCTCATCGGCTTTGGCGGCTTTTTGCTGTGGGCGGCGCTGGCGCCGCTGGACGAGGGCGTGCCGGCGCAGGGCACGGTGGCCATCGACACCAAGCGCAAGGCGGTGCAGCACCTGAGCGGCGGCATCGTCGAAGAGGTGCTGGTGGGTGAGGGCGACGAGGTGAAGGAAGGCCAGCTGCTGATCAAGCTGGACTCGGCCGTGGCGCGCTCGAACCACGAAGCGGTGCGCCAGCGCTACCTGGGCCTGCGCGCCATGCAGGGCCGGTTGCTGGCCGAGCAGGCAGGCCAGACCAGCATCACCTTTCACCCCGACTTGGTGGCAGCAAGCAGCGACCCGCTGATCCGCCAGCAGATGCAGAACCAGGAACAGCTGTTCATGACACGGCGCAGCCTGCTGCGCTCGGACCTGCAGTCGATTGAAGAAAACATCCAGGGCCAGGAAGGGCTGCTGCAGTCTTACAAAAGCATGCTGGAGAACCGCAACAACCAGCTGCGCCTGATCAACGAGGAGCTGGGGCAGCTGCGCGGTCTGGTCAAGGAGGGTTACGCACCGCGCAACCGCCAGCTGGAGATGGAGCGCATGGTGTCCGACTCGAACAGCGCCATTGCAGACCTGCAGGGCAACACGGTGCGGGCGCTGCGCACCATTGGCGAGCTGCGCCAGCGGGCGCTGTCGCGCAAGCAGGAGCACCGCAAGGAAGTGGAAACACAGCTGGCCGATGTGAGCCGCGAGGTGCTGTCGGACAACGAAAAACTGTACTCCGTGGCCAACGACCTGGAGCGCACCGAAATCAAGGCGCCCGCCAGTGGCCAGGTGGTGGGCCTGGCGGTGCAAACCGTGGGCGGCGTGGTGCAGCCGGGGCAAAAGCTGATGGACATCGTGCCCAAGGGCGCGCCGCTGCTGCTGGAGGCGCATGTGGCGCCGCACCTGATAGACAGGGTGCACACCGACCTGCCGGTGGACGTGCGGTTTTCTTCGTTTGCCAACTCGCCGCAGCTGGTGGTGGACGGCAGGGTGGTGTCGATTTCTGCCGACCTGCTGACCGAGCCGCAAACCAACGTGCCCTATTACCTGGCGCGCGTGCAGGTCACGCCCGACGGCCTCAAGCACCTGGGCAAGCGCCAGTTGCAGGCGGGCATGCCGGTGGAGGTGATCTTCAAAACCGGCGAGCGCTCCATGCTGACCTACCTGCTGCACCCGCTGACCAAGCGGATGGCGGCGTCCATGACCGAGGAGTGACGGCATGAAGAAGACAAGGAATTTTGCCTCTCTGGCCTGCAAAGCGCGCCTGGCCCGTTGCGCGCTGGCGCTGCTGGGTGTGGCGGCAGTGTTGCCCGCCTGGTCGCTGGACCTGCGCCAGGCCTATGAGGCGGCCTATGCCAACGACGCCAGCATCCGCGCTTCGCGCGCCGGGGCCGAGGCCAGCCGCGAGCGCTTGCCACAGGCCAGGGCCCAGCGCCTGCCCAACATCAGCTTCACCGCCGGGCGCAACTACAACGACCTGACCAGCAAGACGCAGGATTTCCGCGGCCAGCCGGTCACGGCGGAAAACAGCTACTACAGCGGCAACCAGAACCTGGTGGTGCGCCAACCGCTGTACCGCCCCTTCCTGAGTGCGCTGGTGCGCCAGGCCGAAGCGCAGGTGCAAGATGCCGATGCCGTGCTGGAAAACGATGAGCAGACGCTTGTGACGCGCGTGGGCGAAGCGTATTTCGATGCCCTGCTGGCGCAGGACCAGCTGCTGCTGATAGAGGCGCAAAAAACCGCATACGGCACCCAGGTGGATGCCGCCCGCAAAGGGCTGCAGGCGGGCTCGGGCACGCGCACCGACATCGACGAGGCGCAGGCGCGGCTGGACCTGGCGCTGGCGCAAGAGCTGGAGGCACTGCAGAACGTGGACTTCACGCGCCGGCGCCTGGAGGCGCTGATGGGCGCAGGCATCGACACGCTGGCGCGCCTGGATGTGCAGGGCTTCGCGCCGGCCCGCCCGGTGCCCGACCTGCTGCCCGCCTGGGTCGAGCGCGCCGAGCAGGCCAGCCCCGAACTGCGCGCACTGCGCGCGCGCCTGGAGATAGCGCGCCAGGAAGTGGACAAGGCCAAGGCGGGGCACAAGCCCACGCTGGACGCCGTCGCGCAGTGGTCGCGCAGCAGCAGCGACAGCGTGACCAACATCAACTCGCGCTATGACAACAAGACCATCGGTCTGCAGCTGACGGTGCCCCTGTATGCCGGTGGCTATGTCAGCTCCACCGTGCGCCAGGCCGTGGCCGAGCAGGAGCGGGCACGCGAACTGCTGGAGGCCGCACGCCTGGAACTGGGCGTGCGGGTGCACCGGGAGT
>JAGOCN010000059.1 GCA_017998735.1 Giesbergeria sp. | reverse complement strand
TGGCAAGCGGTGCAACGCCGCCAGCGCGGGTCTGGCTGCAGAGCCCTTCGGGAAAGCCGGGGAAAGGCCCGGCCCCTGCGTTGCACAGCGCTTGCGGTATCCATACCGCGGCGCGCCGTGCGCCTTGTCTCCGGGCCTTTCCCCGGCTTTCGCGGGCACATAAAAGTGCATAACACGCTCTAAACAGGAGCATTGCATGCAAGAAGAGTCTTTGGAGAACAGCCCTGAACGGGTGTCCATTCCCCTGCACGGAGGCGGCAGGCGCCCGACCGAAGCCGATCTGCTGCGCCACAGCTACGACCTGGTCGTGTTTCCGATGTACCTGGCGCGCAACATGGCCGAGCGCGTCACGGTGGTGATGGAAACCAATGTGAACAAGAACCCCGATCTGTTTGCGCTGTATGCCACCGCGTCGGGCGGCGAGCGCAGCCTGTACGCCCACCTGAAGGCAGACGTGAATGGCGTGGAAACCGACAGCGATGCGCTGTACCACGCCATCCACGCGGCTTTTGCCGCAGCGGCAGCAGACGGGGACAGCTACACCGGTTTTGCCCGGCTGGGCAAACCGCCCTGCGCGCCACTGTTTGCGCTGGCCCTGCTGTACCGCAAGTACGGCGGCAAGGGCCTGTACCGGGCCGGCGAGCTGCTGCCCACGCCCTGGCCGGCACTGCAGTTTTCTTACCGCGCCAAATAAAGCGTCAAGTCAACGCCTGCCTTGGAGCCTGCTTCGGGCTGCCGGTCGCGGCGCGTTCCTTACGCCGCCAGGGCAAGGGCAGGCTTGCCTTCAGGCTGCAGCGCCATGGTTTTTGCGGCCTCGACCACGCGCCGGCGCACCTCGGTTTCGTAATGCACCATGTGGCCGGTTTCGGGCACGGTGACCAGTTCGCTGTGCGGCAATTCCTTGTGCAGGCGGGCCGACTGGCCGTCGGGGCTGACCACGCGGTCGTCGGCGCCTGCAATCAGCAGCACCGGCAGGGCTGCCAGTTCGCCATAGCGCTCGTGAATCGACATGGCGCCGGGCACCATGAGTGTGCCGTCCTCGGCATCGGCGCGCAGCTGCACCGGGCGCAGCATCATTTCCCGCGACAGCACGGCGTTGAAGGTGGGTGGCACCGGGCGCGGCGAGAACATCGCCTTGACCATCTTGCCCAGCATGGCGCGGGCGGCCAGCGGCGTGGCGGTGTAGCGCAGCACGTCGCCGACCACGGGCAGGGCCACCGGCAGCACCAGCAGTGCATCGACCCGGGCGCTGGGGTAGTAGTAACCGCCCATCAGCACCAGAGCGCGCACCTGTTTGGGGTGGTTCAGCGCCAGCGCGGTCGCCACCATGGTGCCCATCGAGTGGCCCACCACCAGTGCCGGTTCGGCGTGCAGCTTGTGCAGTGCCTTGGCGATCAGGTCGGCCTGGGCCGAGGGTGTCCAGAACCGGTCGCGCGGGCGGCTGCTGTGGCCAAAACCGGGCCGGTCAAAGGCAATGACGCGGTGCTCTGCCGCAAGGTCTTGCAGCAGGCCACTGGCCTCGAAGTCGTTCAGCGTGACCGCGTTGCCATGCAGCAGCACCACCGTCGGGCCTTCGCCGCGCTCGACATAGTGCAGCTGCACGCCATCGATCTGGATGGTGCGGCCCATGGCCGGGTGCTCGCGCTCGGCGCGGCGCGCCTTGATTTCCACCCAGGCGGCGGTGGTCACCGCTCCAAGGGCGGCGGCGGCCAGCACCAGACTGGTGTTTTTGGAGCGTTTGAATGGATTTTTCATGCAATGTGTGGGCAAGCGGGTTGCCAGAAGAGTGAAGGAAAAGGGGAAGAGAGAAACCTGTGCACAAGCCCTGGCCTGGTTTGGCCGGGCCTGGCCCAGACAAAAGGCGGAGATGTGAAATTCTGCTGCCCTGCTGCAAGCGCGTTCGGTGCCAAGACCAGGGCAGGGCAAAAGGCAGGCAGGGCCTAGCGGACATCGGCAACCCGAGAGCTTCGCCTGGCCACGGCACCGGGGACATCAGGCGATGGCCCTTGCCGCCGTGCGCAGCTTCCTACGCGGCAAAAGTGCCCGGACAGAGCGCCCTTGCCCCGACGGGCTTGCAGCGCGTTTGCGGCGAACCTGGATTTTGCTATTGAAACAGGAGCTGCTGGCGCAGGCTGCGCCTGGGCTGGAGTGCGTTTTGACCCAAAGTTTTACCATGCCGCTGCAGGCGCTCATTCCAGCGCCGGCGCGCCGATGGCTTCGCAGGTGGCCAGGTCCGAGCCGGCTTTCAGGTCCAGCTGGCGGGCGGCGTCGCGCAGGGCGGTGCGCAGGCCTTCTTCCAGCACCGGGTGGTAGAACGGCATGCCCAACAGGCCGGCCACGGTCATCTGCTGCCCGATGGCCAGCGCCAGCAGGTGCGCCAGGTGTTCGCCCGCTGGCGCGCACAGCTCGGCGCCCAGCAGGCGGCCGGTGGCCGGGTCGGCATAGACGCACAGGCGCCCGTCGTTGCGCTGGCCGGCGCGGGCACGGCCCTGGCGGGCAAAGTTCACGGCGCCGGTGATGTAAGGCTGGTTGTCTTCCTTTGCCTTTTTTTGCAGCGCGCTGAAGCCCTGGCCCACCACGGCGGCGTTGGGTTCGCAAAACACGATGGCCAGCGGCGTGCGGCGCTGAAAACACACTTGTTCGTCGGCCATGGCGTTGATGCCGGCCATGTGGCCTTCGTCCACCGCCACATGCAAGAGCGGTTCGAGGTTGTTGGCATCGCCCGCCAGGTACACCGGCAGGTCGCCCACCTGCATGGTGTGTTCGTTGAATGCGGGCATGCCGCGCTCGTTCAGCGCCACGCCCAGGCTGTCCAGCCCCAGGCCGTCGAGGTTGGGGCGGCGGCCAATGGCGGCCAGCACCTGGTCCACCACCACGCGGTGCGCGCCGCTGCGCACCTCGATGCCGCCGCCGCCTGCCGCGTGCAGCGTGGCCTCGTCGCCGATGTTGAGCGTCAGCTCGGCCTCCAGCGCCTGGCGCAGTTCGACGTTCACGGACGGGTCGCTCAGCCCGCCCAGCAGCTCCTTGGTGGCATAGGCATGCACTTCAATGCCCAGGCGGGCCAGCGCCTGCGCCATCTCGATGCCCAGCGGCCCCATGCCGATGACGGCCATGCGCGGCCCGAGCGTGGTTTGCTCGAACAGCGTGTCGGTGGTCAGGATGCGGTCGTCGCCCAGCTGCTCGCGCAGCGCCTGCCACGGCTTGGGCAGCACCGGGTGCGAACCGGGAGCAAGCACCACGCGGCGGGTGGCGTACACCTCTTCACCGACCTGCACCCGGCCCGGGCCGAGCAGCCGCGCCTGGCCGGCAATGCTTTTGCCGCCCAGCTCGTCGGTGACATGCACGGTGCCGGCAACGAACTCGTCGCGCAGGCGGCGCAGGCGGCGCAGCACGGCGGGCAGGTCGGCGGCCAGCGCTTCGCTGCCGGTGATGCCGAAGGCCTCGAAGGTGTGGCGCCGGTGGTAGGCGTCGGCGGCCTCGATCAGCAGCTTGGACGGCATGCAGCCCACGCGCGCGCAGGTGGTGCCGTAGGGGCCGGCGTTGACGAGAAGGTAGTTGTCGGTGTGCTTGCGCACTTCGCGCAGCGCCGCCAGCCCGGCCGAACCGGCGCCGACGATGATGGCGTCAAAGGTGTGCGCTGCGCCCTGCGGCTGGCCGGGGGCGTCGGGTTGCCCGGTGGCGCTGGCCTTGCTGTTGTTGCTGCTGTTGCTGCTGTTGCTGCTGGTGTTTTGGGGGGTGGGGCTGGGCATGGGCGGCGGGCTTTCCATCGGGGCGGGTTCAAAAAAGGGTTGCGGTCACCATAGCAGCGTGCGCAAGAGCAGGGCGCGGCACGGGCGTGGCGGGTGGCCAGGTGCGCCGGTCTGCCAGCGTGCAGCTTCACAAATGCAGCAATGCAGCAATGCAGCAATGCACCAAGGCGCAACCGCTGCAGAAAAAGAAACAGCAGGCGTCAGCCGGCAGGCCGCGCCGGGTTGGCCCCGTCCAGCCCGCCTGCTGCCCCATCCACCCAGCCCACGCGCCCCTGGCCCTGGTCGTTCAAGCGCTGCTGAAAGGCGGCGGCTTCGGCTTCGGGCAGGCGCAGCTGCACGGTGACCAGCGAGCCATGCTGCACACCGAGCAGCGTGGCGCCGGCGGTGGCGTCGATCTCGCGGCGCAGCAGGCCTTCCAGCGCATACGGCACCAGGCACTGCAGCGTGGCCATGCGCAGCAGCGGCACCTTGTCGGCGCCCAGCAGTGCCTGGGCCACGGCGTCGGTGTAGGCGCGCACCAGCCCGCCCGCGCCCAGTTTCACACCGCCAAAGTAGCGCACCACGGTGGCCTGCACGCCTTCGAGGTCGTGGTGGCGCAGCACTTCGAGCATGGGGCGCCCGGCGGTGCCGCCCGGCTCGCCGTCGTCCACTGCCGCCGACTGCCCGCCCGCCATCAGCGCCCAGCAGACATGCGCGGCACCGGGGTGCTGCTGGCGCAGCGCATCGACCTGCGCCTGCGCGCTGGCCCGGTCGGGCATGGGCTGCACGCAGCCGATGAAGCGGCTTTTCTTGAGGGTCAGGTCGCTGTGCGCGGGGGCGGAGAGGGTGAAAGGCATGGCCGAAGGAGCTTAGCGCAGCAGCACGGCGGCGTAAAAAACGGTAAGGCCTTTGGCAGCTGCAGCCTGCGCCGGGGTGAGGCGGCGTAACAAGGGCGTTGCATCTGGCCGCCATGCCCGGCGGCACCGGTCGGCATGGGGTGGGAGTGGCACGTTGCAACACGGTCTGCGCCTGTGCGCAGTCCACTTTTCTTTCAAGGTTCTTTCAAGGGGTTCAAGATGACAAAGCACTGGAAACCGGTGGCGCTGGGCCTGGCGCTGGCAGCCTCGTCGTCGGTCTGGGCGGCGGAGTGCAGCGCGGAGATCGAAGGCAACGATGCCATGCAGTTCAACAAGACCACCATGACGGTGCCCAAGAGCTGCAAGGAATTCACCGTCAAGCTCAAGCACCCCGGCAAGCTGCCCAAGGCGTCCATGGGCCACAACTGGGTGGCCACCAAAACGGCCGACATGGCCGGCGTGGTGGCCGACGGCGCCGCCGCCGGCCTGCCCAAGGACTATGTGAAGGCAGGCGATGCCCGCGTGATTGCCCACACCAAGGTGATTGGCGGTGGTGAAAGCGATTCGGTCACCTTCTCCACCAGCGCACTCAAGGAAGGCGACCCGTACATGTTCTTCTGCTCGTTCCCTGGCCACTCGGCACTGATGAAAGGCACGCTGGTGGTCGGCAAATAAAAGAGCAAGGGCAAGGGCAAGGGCAAGGGGTTTTCAGCGGCGGGGTTTGCAGGCGCTGCCCTTGCTTTTTCTTTTGTGCAGGCCGCGAAAAGTCCTGCAGGGCGCTGGAGTTGCCCTGGCGCCTGCTGCGCAGTGCGGCAGCGGCTGCCTTTGGCATTGCAGGGCAAAACAGGCTGCAGCGCAGTGTGGGCGTGCACTGGACGCTGTCAAAAAAAGCATGCAGAACGCCCGGCTTTCTTGAAGACTGGAGCACCCCATGTTTGCCAGAACCGTCTTTCTTTCCCTTGTGTGCACCGCCACGGGGGCCTTGGCCCAGGATGCGGTGCAGACCGATGGCGACAAGCACAAAGCGATTTTTGAAAACGACTGCGTGCGGGTGCTGGACTACCAGGACCGGCCCGGCCAGGCCACGCACCAGCACCGGCACCCCGCCTTTGTGCTGTATGCCCTGGCGCCGTTTCAGCGGTCGCTGACCTTGCCGGACGGAAAGGTGCTGCAGCGCCAGTTCAAGGCGGGCGATGTGATGTGGTCCGATGCGCAAACGCACATCGGCACCAACACCGGCGACACGCCGACGCATGTGGTGATCGTGGAGATGAAAAGCAGCATTGGCGCCTGCGCGGCGCGGTGAGGTGCTGCGCGGTGGTGCGCAGGGGTGCTGTGATGTTTTGGTTTGCATGGCTGCCCTGCGCTCAGGCCCAGTCGGCAAATATTTTTATGGCCAAAATGGCCTCCAGCGCAGTCCGGGCCTGCGCTGGCAGCTATCAATATAAGAGCATGGCAGGGCCGCGCCACAGCCACAGCGCCAGGGCGGCGCAGTGGCCCAGCACCGTCAGCCAGTACACCGCTCGAAACGATGCCTTGCTGGTCTTGTGGCGCAGATGCTGCTGCGCCAGCCAGGCGGCGGGCCAGCCGCCCAGCAGCGCCACCAGGTGCAGCTGGTTTTCGCTCACGCGCCAGGCACGGGTGCGAGCGGCGCGCTTGTCGGCGGCGTAGGTCCACACGGTCAGCAGGTTCAGCGCCAGCAGTGCGCCGGCGGTCCACAGCGGCAGCTTTTCGCTCCACAGCCCCCAGCCCAGCAGGGCCAGCCAGCCGGCCAGCAGCACCAGCCACAGTGCCCTGCCCGTGGCGGGCGCGGGCGCATTTGCGGGCGCAGGCCGCGCAGCACGGCGCTGCCTGGGTTCGGCGCGGGGCGCGGTGCTGGACGGGGTGAAAGGGGCGAAAGATGGCGTGCCGCGTGGCCGCACCGCCATGGCGCGCGGGCCTTTGCCGCCGACATGGATTTCTTCGTACTCCACCGCCATGCGCAACGCCGGCTCGGGCGCACCGCGAAAGTCGCGCACATGGAAAAACACCTCGGCCTGCGTGCTGCTGCTGCGGATGAAGCCGAAACCGCGTGCGCCATCCCAGCGCACGATGCTGCCTTGCTGGTGCATGGGAAAAGCCGTGCTGCCTGCGCCGTGCCGCTCAGGCGCCCAGGTACGCCTTGCGCACCTCGGGGTTGACCAGCAGGTTGGCGCCGGTGTCTTCCAGCACCACGCGGCCGTTTTCCAGCACATAGCCCCGGTCGGCAATGGCGAGGGCCTTGTTGGCGTTCTGCTCGACCAGAAACACCGTCACGCCCTCGGCGCGGATGGTGCGGATGATCTCGAAAATTTGCTTGATGATCAGCGGCGCCAGGCCCAGCGTGGGCTCGTCCAGCAGCAGCAGGCGCGGTTTGCTCATCAGCGCGCGGCCAATGGCCAGCATCTGCTGCTCGCCGCCCGACATCAGGCCAGCGCGCTGGCCGGCGCGCTCCTGCAGGCGCGGGAACAGTTGGAAGACATGCTTCATGCCGGCGTCGATTTCACTCGCGGTCAAAAAGAAGCCGCCCATTTTCAGGTTGTCCGCCACCGTCATGTCGGCAAAGACGCGCCGGCCTTCGGGCGAGATGGCAATGCCCTTGCGCATGGTCTGGTGCGTGGGCAGGTTGGTGATGTCTTCGCCCTCGAACCAGATGGTGCCGCCGCTGGCGCGCGGGTTGCCGCACACGGTCATCAAGAGCGTGGTCTTGCCGGCGCCGTTGGCGCCGATGAGCGAGACGATTTCGCCGCGCCGCACCTGCAGGCTGACGCCGTTGACCGCGCAAATGGCGCCGTAGTGCGTGCTGATGTCGCGCAGCTCCAGCATTGGGACGGAGTCAGAGGAAGAGGGGGTTTTGTTCAGGGGTGACATTGCTGTGGTGGTGTTCATGTCACTCTTCTCCCAGGTAGGCCTTGATGACGCGTGGGTCGCTTTGCACCACATCGGGCGTGCCCAGGGCAATCGGCTTGCCGTACTCCATCACCAGAATGCGTTCGGACACGCCCATCACCAGCCCCATGTCGTGCTCGATCAGCAGCACCGACACGCCGTATTCCTGGCGCAGCCGCTCTATCAGCGCCTGCAGGTCGATTTTTTCCTGCGGGTTCAGGCCGGCGGCCGGTTCGTCCAGCATCAGCACGCGCGGGCGGGTGATCATGCAGCGGGCAATTTCCAGCCGGCGCTGGTGGCCATAGGCCAGGTTGCCGGCGGCGCGGTTGGCAAATTCGGCCAGGCCCATGTAGCCCAGCCAGTGCATCGCCTGGTCCACCGCGTCCTGTTCGCTCTTTTTGTAGGCCCGCGTTTGCAGCAGGCCGGCCAGCAGCGAGGTGCGCACATGGCGG